>JAFYDA010000115.1 GCA_017545045.1 Prevotella sp.
CACACCTCTTGGAATCGAAAGCCCTAAAGCCAGCTCCTTAAGGAATCATTCAGAGGCCAATGCTTGGTTTGACATAAGCGGGCGAAGGTTGGGAAAGCCAGCCAGGCACAACATCGTTGTTTCGAATGGCAAGAAGACATACCTTAAGTAATTGAACATTGAACATTGAATAGTTCTCCCCACACAATTTCATTTTTGCTTTGTTTTTTTTGAGAATAAGAAAAGGGCGTGGAACCATCCGATTGCTTATTCTCATATCTGGTACCGCCAAGTAACCATGTAACCAAACAAGCAAGAACAATTCACGCCCAACGGACGTGAACCCTCTGTATCGCTTGCTCTCGGTTACGAATTTTGGCGGTTTCGATATGAATATGGTTATACCTTATTATATTATATAGCTATAGGCTATTGATGGTTTCAACATCAAGGCCTGTGTATTTTGCTATCAGTTCTGTCGCCATGCCGTCGGTCTTCATCCGGCGCGCAAGTTCCAAAGCCTTATCGCGTTCGCCCTCGGCTCGTCCCTCGGCGCGACCTTCTGCGCGACCCTCTGCGCGACCCTCTGCACGGCCTTCGGCACGACCTTCGGCACGACCTTCGGCGAGTCCCTGTTTATAACCATGACGGATAGCGCCGCGCTCATTGTAAACTGCATCCCAATAGTATTCGTAGGCTCTCAGTTCTGCCTCGTTATAAGCTGACTTTTCCAGAATCTTCAATGCTTTAGAGGTTTCGGGATTCTCCAAAAGTTCTGCGGGAATCTCCTCTGTATCGCGGTCTATCTCCGTAAGAAACCGAAGCCAAAGCACGGCCATCTTGCGCTCGGATATCGTCTGCGGTTTGAACTTCGGCAGTTCTACGAACACGAAACGCAGACCCTCTATCACACGGTCGCTGTGCTCCACATTCACGATGGCATAGTCGTGGTAGAACTCGTCGGGACCAGCATCAAAGCCCACATCATTGATGAGGTTCAAGGCATAGACAGGCTGTAACAGCGAGTAGTCCTCACTCGTGCCAAGCTGTTTCACCACGGCTTTCGCAGCATTGAGAATGACACGCTGCTGGAACTCGTTGTTCCAGTTCATCTGCATCTCTACAATAAAATGGCGCCCACCCGTCTCACGGCAACGTACATCTACGATGCTATTCTTTTTCCCAGGGTTTTCTGGAACCATCTCAGGTGTGAGATATTCCACATGCTCTATCTGCTTCCCCTCGTCAAGGGGCAGCAGGGCGTTAAGCAGGCTCATCACCAGATCTTCATGCTCGCCGAACACTTTCTTGAAGGTCAGGTCGGCCTTTGGGTTCAGGTATTTTCCTTTTGTTCCTTCCATCGTACAATGTTCTAACTGTTTCTTCTGTGCAAATTTAGTGTTTTTCCCTGATATTGCCAAAAGAATCGAAACAATTCTTTGGCGAAGCGGGAAATATTGATTAATTTTGCAGGAGTGAAAGGAATAGGATAGTTTAGTAGTTGAAAGAACAAAAAAAATGACGACAGACGAGAAATATATGAGGCGTTGTCTGCAGTTGGCACGCAACGGGCAACAGAATGCGAAGCCGAACCCCATGGTGGGGGCGGTGATTGTGAGCGCCGATGGGCGCATCATCGGCGAGGGTTATCACGTGCGATGGGGTGAGGGACATGCTGAGGTGAACGCTTTTGCCTCAGTCAGCCTTGAAGATGAGGCACTGCTATGCGATGCTACGATGTACGTATCCTTGGAGCCTTGCTCACATTATGGAAAGACGCCGCCCTGTGCCGACCTTATTATTAAGAAAGGTGTCAGGCACGTGGTCGTGGGCTGTGTAGACGAGTTTGCCGAAGTGCAGGGGCGCGGTATTCGCAAACTGCAGGAGGCGGGCATTGACGTCCGTGTAGGTGTGATGGAAGAGGAATGCCGCCGCCTTAACCGTTGCTTCTTCACATTTCACCGCGAGCGCAGGCCTTACATCATCCTGAAGTGGGCACAGACGGCCAACGGATTTATTGACGACAACGGCCAGCCTTTAGCCATATCGACACCCTACACCCAGATGCTCGCCCACAAGCTGCGGGCAGAGGCCGACGCCATCGTTGTGGGTCGTGTCACCGACGAGCGTGAACATCCGCAGCTCACCGTACGTCACTGGGTGGGGAAAAGCCCCAAACGACTCGTCATTGACCACCAGCATCCGCTGAACATGGAGAGCCTCTATGCACATAACATCCAGTCGCTCATCGTTGAGGGCGGTACCAAGACCCTTCAGTCGTTTCTCATGCAAAATCTTTGGGACGAGATCCGTGTGGAGACCAACTTCACGCTTACCGTCAACGGCGGCACTCGAGCCCCTCAGTTGCCGGCCAACGTCAGTATGGTAAGCTCCCGACAATATGACGGAAACACAATAGCCGTTTATCGGAAAGTGTAATAACAAAATCCCCCAAAGCCCATGGACTTCGGGGGATTTTGAGTTAAGTGGCATTTATTATTAATGTCCGAGATTGACCAGAGAATTGCGTGAAGCAGCAATGCGCTCCTTGGCATCAGCCAGCTGAGTCTTGAACTCATCGACTGTTGTGGCGTTAAGCACGGTGAGAGGTGAAATAGCCTTGGCTACGGGGGCTAACTCAGGATCATACTCTGTCAGACGGTTTAGAGCGTCCTCAATGAGGATGATGCGGAACGTCACATTGGCTGCGGCATCGTCATCGAATGCAGCAACAAACTTCTCGGTATTCTGTGAGGTCACGTAGAGCTGCTCAAGCAGTGAAGTAGCCACAATCTGCCAGAAATAGTTGATGCGGCCATTCTCGTTCATGGCGTTATAGAGAGCCTCTGTTGTGGCATAGATGTCAGAAACATCGTCAATGGCTTTGAACGAAGGATCGTTGATGTCGGAAGCCAGCTTGGTGATGGCCTTGTCATACTCGTCAAGAGGCATGTCATAAAGTTTTGCCACTTCCTTGTCTACCTCAATTGCGCTCAGTACACAATACTTCTCAGAGAGCGTGATGGCATTGTCTGCAACAGACATGTCGAGCAGATAGTCGGGCTTTACCTGTTTCTCCTGATCGGTCAGCGTAATAGAACCGTCCTTCATGACTACAGGCAGATGCTTGAGCTTGCCAAGTTCAGAGGCAAGGCTGTCGAAGTGCATCTTGATGGCAGCTTCAATCTGCTCCTGCTCAAAGGATTTTAATGAGTCGGCGGTGTCTGTACCCTGGGCACCCTTGTTTCCTCCGCATGCGCCGAAGGTGATAGCTGCGAAAACTACAGCGAGAAATGATAATTTTTTCATTGCTTGAATGTTTTTAAAGTTGTTAATATATTATTGTTTTATGATCTTATGAATTGTTTTCCTTGCGAACGTAACGTCCCGGACAGTCTGTGAGTAGCAGGATGATGGTAATGAGACTCATCAGCAAAAGAACGGAAATGTTAAACCACAAGGTCTTTATATGCCAGGAACCGAGAATCTTCTCACAACTGTAGAACGGTGCCCTTCCTAAATGGCTGGACGGTGTCAGATAAATCAGACCGGCACGCGGCACGATGCAGTCATCGATGACATCGAGCATGCGGCCTTGATCGGCACCTACCACAAACTCTTCCAGCTTCAGGTTATAATTATCACGCTTCAGCTGCAGCATGGTTTCTTTGCCATGCTCACGGATGAATGCCGCCATCTGACGGTCACCAGCCAGGGTGGCAGCATTGCCACGCAGGGTCAAGACCTTCTCTGCCTGCTTCATATACTCGCGAAGTGACTCGTAGTCTTCTGACCCCTGGTAAGGATTCATACCACAATACGCCGTGAGTGTAGGCAAGTTCTTCAGAATGGTTCTCATGTGATTGGGATTAACCTCTTTGCCACGTTCCTTTTCGTCCTTCATGGTCTCTAACTGCGACTGTAGTTCGTAAAGGAAGCCCATGTTGTAATACTGGGTCTCGAACTTCTGGCGGTCGGTCTCGAAAAACGGCTGTTTGTATTCGTTGTCTGTAAACGATGTCACGGCCAGAGCCTCGTATGACCAACGGGAAGGTATCAGGTCGCCTATCAGCGGTACGTTGCCAGTGGTGCTCTTCGGTGCCAAGTCAGAAAAACTGACTACCAGTCCGCAGAGCAGAATCTGCGGGATGAGCAGCATGGGGATGCTGATGTAGATGGCAACCACCGAGCTGAGACACTGAGAGAGAATGAGTCCTGTGAGATTGGCAAGGAATGCCGTTACGAAAAGGATGAGCCACCACACGCCGAAAAGGCCACTCAGTCCCATAATGGTATTGCCGATAATGATGTATAGGAAAGTCTGCAGGAGCGAAACAGCTGCCATGAACAGTATCTTCGACCATATATAGCTGCCGTACGACAGCCGCAGGAACTTTTCGCGTTTCAAAAGGGCACGGTCCTTGATAATCTCCTCGGCACTGCCGCTCATGCCAATAAAGGTGGCCACGATAACCGACATGAAGAAGTAGCTGACCAGATTCTTGTTGTCCATCACGGTGTAGCCCTCTGGCGGCGAGAAGCGTGTCAGTAAGGCGCAGACCACGGCCAATACGGGCGCTTCCAAAAGCGTCAGCAGAATGTATTGAAGATTAGTAATCTTTGACTTATAGTTACGCTGCAGGAAGATAATGAGCTGCTTCAAGGCACTGGGCTTGCGCTGGTCGGAAGGCGGCACGTCGTTCACCTTGGGCGTCGGCAGTTGCGGGCGGTTCTTCAGATAGAGTTCATGCCACTCCTGCGGCGTCATTTTGCGTTCATCGGACACTTCGCCACTGCTGTTGAGTGCCTTTTCATCGATGATGTTCAGCACAATCTCTGGGTTGACGTTGCCGCATGTCGGACAGGCACTCGTTTCAGCATCAGCATAGTTGGCTGCTTCCTTGAAGTAGGTAATCGCATCGATGGGATTGCCGTCGAACACGGGGTAGCCGCCGCGGTCGAGCAACCACAGACGGTCGAACAATTTATAGACATCGCTCGACGGCTGGTGGATGTTGACGACAATGAGCTTGCCCTTGAAGGTCTGTTCCTTCAGCAAGTTGATGACCTTCTCGGTGTCGGCCGACGACAGTCCCGACGTCGGTTCATCAAGGAAGAGTACTGCCGGCTCACGTATCAGCTCCAAAGCAATATTCAGACGCTTGCGCTGTCCGCCAGAGATGTATTTGTTGATGGCAGAGCCTACCTTTAAGTCCTTGGCGGCATCCAGTCCCAAGTCCTTCAGCGTCTTCATCACGCGTTTGTCAATCTCGGCACTGCTCATGCCTTCGAAGCAGAGGCGCGCCGTAAACCACAGGTTTTGGTAGACGGTCAGCTCCTCGATAAGCAGGTCATCCTGTGGCACAAAGCCTATCAGTGCCTTAGCTGCTGGCTCTGAAATGTCATGACCATTGATAGTGATGCTGCCTTCCTGAGGTATCAGACTGCCGTTCAGGATAGAAAGGAGTGTTGATTTTCCCGTTCCCGAACCGCCCATGATGGCTAACAGTTCACCACCTTCAAGCGAGAAGCTCAGGTCATGCATGCCGTTATCGCTGTTGGGGAAGCGGAAGTTAATGTCGCGACCGCAGAACTCTACGGCTTTCATGTTGCCTGATTTGGCTCCGCTCTTCTGCTGGTAGGCATCGATGATGGTTGAGTAGTAGACAGGCTTGCCGTTTTGTCCTTTCAGCACACCGCTCTGCAACCATACCTGATAGGCTCCCGAGAGTACCGGAACGTCATTTAGCAACACGGTGTCTTTACCCGTATAGGTAAAGATGAGTTGTCCTGTGGACGGATCATAGAGCGTTTTCAGCTGTCCGTCGGTGTCAGGCAGATGGTGCAGCATGACGTGTTCTGTCTCCTTGTTGCTGACAAAGTCAGAATAGTCTCTGAAGTGCTCAGCAGGGATGTTGAACTTGTCGGCCATGGTCTTGAACATGACCGAGGGTTGACCCTCCTTGAAGCCGCAGAACTCCATCAGTCGTAAAAGCAGCAACGACTCTTCACGGGCAGAAATCTTGCCATGAAGGGTCGCACAGATGGTCTTCACTGTTTCCTCCGTACTCAGTCCGTCCGTCAGTTCGTAAGCACCGCGCATGTCACTGTACAAATCCAGGTACATGTCAATGTTCCTAATGCCGAAGTGATGGCGCAGGTAATTCATCAGCATGGTTTTTGCCCATGCCTCATCCACCTGTTCCTCCTTGCCGAACAGGGCGAACAAGCTAAGGAAACTGGAGAGGGTGATGTCTGTCATTTACTTGAATTCGAACAGATTGGTAAAGCCTGTCATGGCGAACACCGTGCGAATATCGTCGCTGATTCCCATGATGTAGACATGCTGTCCCTTGGGCTTGGCGCTCTTCAGTACACCCAGCAACAGGCGCAATCCACTTGAGGAGATGTATTTCAGTTCGTTACAATCGAAGATAATCTCGCTACCTGTAAATTCGTGAAGGGGCTTCAGTGCCTGTTCAGTGATAGTGGCAGCAGCCGTATCAAGACGTCCTTCAAAAATGGCAGTTATACTGCCTCCATTTTCTTGAATTGTTGTTTTCATTTGTGTCAATTAGATTAGTTTCAATTCTTTATGGGTGCAAAAATACAAAATATTTTTTATAATCACGCATTTTCTTCAAAAAACTTACGTTTACGTGATAAATCACGGTTCTATATGCTCTAATTTGAACAGTTTGTCTGACGGACGCACCTTGCCAGTGACGGCTATTGATACCTTTGTGCCCTGCTGTGCCACCTCCACCGGACCATTGTCATCGTGTATTTCGTCGGCCGTTACATACATCACGCCAGTGGTCGGTCCGGTGATGAGCAGTTTGTCGCCCACCTTGAACGTGGTAGCCTCAACGGTGAATTCCGCAACGCCAAGCCGCGAGAAGTATTTCACGCCCTTGCCTATGTAGACTTTATGCTCTGTGGCGTTCGAACCGTAGTTCTTGTTCCATTCACCCATGAGTTGTCCTTGATAGTAGCCGTCCCAGAAGCCGCGGTTGAAGACTGTCTTCAGCCGTTCGTCCCATTCGTCCTTACGATCCTCCGTAAAGGTGCCGTCGAGTACGGCCTGGATGGCCTCTTTATAACACTTCACCACCGTGTAGACATATTCAGGACCGCGGGCGCGGCCTTCAATCTTGAACACACGGACGCCACTCTCCATCATCTTGTCGATGAAACGGATGGTTTTCAGGTCCTTTGGCGACATAATGTATTTATTGTCAATGTCCAGCTGGTAGCCTGTTTCATTGTCCGTGGCCGTATAGCTGCGACGGCAGATTTGGATGCACTCACCGCGGTTGGCCGAACGGTTGGCGGCGTGCAGCGACAGGTAGCACTTGCCGCTGACAGCCATGCAGAGGGCACCGTGACAGAACATCTCGATGCGTACTTGCTGGCCGTTAGGACCGCAGATATGGTCGGCCTCTGCCTGTCGGTAGATGTCAGCCACCTGGTCCATTCGCAGCTCACGTGCCAGCACTACCACGTCGGCAAATTGAGCGTAAAAGCGTAGCGCCTCAATGTTCGAGATATTCAGCTGTGTGGAGAGATGCACCTCCTGCCCCACCCTTTTGCAGTACTGCATCACGGCCACATCGCTGGCAATGACGGCGGAGATGGAAGCAGCCTTGGCTGCATCTATAATCTCTCGCATCAGCGGCAGGTCTTCACCGTAGATGATGGTGTTGACCGTCAGGTAGCTTTTCATGTCGTGCTCGTGGCACGTCTGCGCTATCTCCCGCAGGTCGTCAATAGTGAACGTCGAAGCCGAGTGTGCCCGCATATTCAGCTTCTCAATGCCGAAATAGACGGAGTCGGCTCCCGCCTGAATGGCTGCCGCCAATGATTCACGCGAACCGACGGGTGCCATGATTTCATAATCCTTGATTGTACTCATTGTGGGTGCAAAGTTACAAAATAATTCACAATTCACAATCCACAATTCACAATTATTTCGTAACTTTGCGCCATGATTGTAGTCATGATTACTCTTTTTGCCCTCGTTGTCGTGGGCTACGTGGCGGGTAAGCTGGGCTATCTGGGTGGCGACTTCGACCGCCAGCTGTCGCGGCTGGTCATCAACATCACCTGTCCGGCACTCATCCTGTCGTCGGCCATGACTGGCGAACTGCCTGACCGAAGGTTCATCCTGCCGTTGCTCCTCATCAGTTTTATTACCTACGTTGTACTGGCGGCGGTGGCCTTCCTGCTGCCTCGTTTTCTTACTAACAAACCCGATGACGAGGGTGCCGTCGGGTTTGCGTTGATGTTTGGCAACGTAGGCTTCATGGGGTATCCTGTCGTGGCCTCTATCTTTGGCCACGAAGCCGTGTTCTATGCGGCCGTACTGAATGTGGTCAACACGTTTGCCGTTTTCACCGTCGGTACGATTCTGATAATAGGCAAAAACAATTTGGCAGCAGACTTAAGCAGCCCAGTACAGGCTGTCCGCAGCGACGTTGAAGTAGGACGATTCCAGAAGAAAGTGCTCTACAGCACACCCATGCTGGCGGCTTACCTGACGATGGCCATCGTGGCGCTCGAAATCGACAATATTCCCGATTTCATCAGTCAGCCGCTGACGATGCTTGGCAACATCACCGTGCCGGCAGCCCTGCTTATCATCGGCTCCAGCATGTCCCAACTGCCTTTACGCGCCATGCTTGGCAACCGTACGGTCTACGGCACGTCGCTCTTCCGTTTGGTCTTGTTGCCTATTGGAGTCTATTATTTGACAACGGCTCTTGGTTTCTCGCCAATGGTTGTCAACATCAACACCGTGGTCATTGCCATGCCCGTAGCTACTTACGGCACCATTCTGTGTCTGAAGTATGGCCGCGATACAACGATGATTACCGCGGTGACTTTCGTCACCACCCTGTTGTCGATGCTGACTATTCCCGCACTCGTGATGCTTTTTCTATGATGGTTACATGTAGCCCAGCCAGCGCAGAATGTCGTTCAGGTTGGCTACTACCATCAGCAGGATGAGAATGCCAAAGCCCACGTACTCAGCACGGATCATGAACTGGTCGGAAGGCTTGCGGCGCGTAATCATCTCGTAGAGCAGGAACAGCACGTGACCACCGTCCAAGGCGGGGATGGGCAGGATATTCATGAAGGCGAGGATAATCGAAAGGAACGCTGTCATCTTCCAGAACATGTACCAGTCCCACGTTGGCGGGAAAAGGCTTCCGATGGCTCCGAAGCCGCCTAACGACTTGGCACCGTCGGCCGTGAAGACGTATTTCATGTCGCTGACATAACCCGCCAGCACGTTCCAGCCATACTTCACGCCTGCGGGCAGGCTCTCCAAGAATCCGTACTCGCGGGTATAGGGCTTATACAGCTTGCTCAGTGCCCGGGGTGCAAAGCCCAGCTTCAGTCCCTCGGTCAGCACGACCTGCTTGGTGAATACGCCGTACTCCGAATGCTGTACTTCCGTGGGCACCTCGGCGCCACTAATGGTCACCACGCTGGCCATCGTGTCGCGCTGTGCTCCCTTGAATGTCAGCGTCACGGTACGCACCTTCATACTGTCCTCATGGGTTTTGGCCACGGCCAGCTGGTCTGACAGGCGCCCTAACTCGTAGAGGAACGTATTATGAGAATCGATGGGACGGCCGTTGAGCGACAGAATCTTGTCGCCAGTTTCCAAACCAATCTTTTCTGCAGGTGAGCCTGGCAGCACGCTGTCAATCTCGGCCGGCAGAAAGGGTTCTACGAAACGTGGCTCCGACTTCAGCATGTCAAGCAAGTTCAGTTCGCCAGGCAGACTGACGTGCTCGTGCTTGCCATTGCGTAAAATCTCTACGTCGCGGGCCTCTGAGAGCATGCGGTAGAGGTCGGCCGAGAAGTCCTTGAACTGCTTGCCGTCGGCAGCCACTAAGATGTCGCCGTCGCGGAAGCCGTAGGATTTGGCCTCCTCGTTGAACTTCATGTTGATCTCGCCTACGGGGATATAGGTGTCGCCCCAGTAGAACAGGATCATGGCATAGATAAAGAGTGCCAGGACGAAGTTCACGAGCACACCGCCAATCATGATGAGCAGGCGCTGCCATGTGGGCTTGGTGCGGAACTCCCAGGGATGTGTCTCTTCACTGAGTTTCTGGTTCGTCTCGTCTATCATGCCGTCGATGGCACAATAGCCGCCGAGGGGGAGCCATCCCAGGCCGTACTCCGTTCCTACATACTCTTTCTTCGTCTTCTTGCTGACCTCACCTTTGTCGTTGGTTTCTTCCACTTCCTTGGTAGGCACCACCTCAGGATTCAGTTTCAGCAGTCGGCGCACCCATGTGTCGTAGGTGCTAAGGATATGAAACTGCGGATTGAAGAAGAGATAGAACTTTGTTACGCGTACCTTAAATAGTTTGGCGAAGGTGAAGTGGCCCAGCTCATGCAGCAGCACGAGCAGCGAAATGGCCAGCATGAACTGTAACAGTCTAATCAGAAATATGTCCATCTTTAATTCTTAACTCTTAATTCTTAATTCGTAATTCGTAAGCAATTCTGTTGCGATGCGGCGCGCCTCGGCGTCTGTCGCGATGTAAGTCTCGTATGTGGGATTTTTGTCGAACGTTGCACGCTGCATGGTCTCGGCAATGATGTCGCCCATCTGCAGGAAGCCGCAACGGTCCTCAAGGAAGGCGCGGTTCACAATCTCGTTGGCAGCATTGACGATGCACGGCATGTTACCGCCGCGGTCCAGTGCTTCATAAGCCATGGCGAGGCAGCGGAACTTTTTCAGGTCTGGCTCGAAGAACTCCAGATGCTGGGCCTTGAACAAGTCAAGCCGTTCGCTGCTCAGTGGCAGACGGCGCGGGAAGCTGAAGGCATACTGGATGGGTAGCCGCATGTCCGGTACGCCCAGTTGTGCCTTGACGCTGCCGTCCTGGAACTGCACGGCCGAGTGGACGATGGACTGCGGATGCACCAGCACCTGTATCTGCTTGGCGTCGACACCAAACAGCCATTTTGCCTCAATGACCTCGAATCCCTTGTTCATCATCGACGCGGAGTCGATGGTAATCTTTGCACCCATGTCCCACGTCGGATGGCGCAGGGCATCGGCCTTTGTCACGTGGGCTATCTCCTCCATTGACTTCAGACGGAACGGACCGCCGCTGGCCGTCAGCAGAATTTTTTCTATCTCGTTGCCGTCCTCGCCTATTAACGACTGGAAGATGGCCGAGTGCTCGCTGTCCACGGGCAGTATGCTGGCGCAGTATTCCTGCGACAGCTGGCAAATCAGTTCGCCTGCCACCACCAGCGTCTCTTTGTTGGCCAGGGCAATGTTCTTGCGGGCCTTGATGGCGTGGATGGTGGGCGAAAGTCCGGCAAAGCCCACCATGGCCGTGAGCACCATGTCGATGGGACCGGCCTCTACAATCTCGTCCAAGGCCTGTGCGCCGGCATAGACTTTCACATCGGGCAAGTCCTGCATCAGGCTCTTCAACTCATCGTAGCGCTGCTCGTTGGCAATGACTACGGCGGCGGGATGGAACCGGTGCGCCTGCTCAGCCAGCAGCTTAACCTTATTGTTTGCCGTCAGACAGTAAACTTCATACAAATCACTATGCTCCTCGATGACTTCGAGTGCCTGTGTGCCTATCGACCCCGTGGAGCCGAGAATGGCAATTTGTCTTTTCCTATTCATTGTAACGTTACAAAATCGGGCGCAAAATTACAAAAAAGATTCGATGCTTGGGCTTGAAAGCAGATAAATTCTGAAACTTTTTAGTTTTTTATAGTAAAATTATGCCATTTAATTATTTTTTTTTATATCTTTGTAGCCCAAAATGAAGGAAATTCTTTATTCAGATAAAAATGAAAAGCTTTATTATCGCAACATCACTCTTGATGTCATCGCTTGCGGCCTTTGCGCAACATGCAGCCGGCACTCTGACAATCCAGCCCAAGGTAGGTCTTAATATCACAACAATCACCCAGGAACCCGACATCAGTGCCCGCGTAGGCTTGGCTGCTGGTGTCGAGGCCGAGTACATGATCTCAGACATGTTCAGTTTCTCTGCCGGTGCCCTCTATTCTATGCAAGGCGCCAAGCAGAAGTCATCGTTCACTGAAGGCACGATAAGCGTGGGTTATGACATCACGAGCAAATACGATTATATCAATATCCCCTTAATGGCCAATGTCTATGTCATTAAGGGTCTGGCTGTGAAGGCTGGTCTGCAGCCCTCGTTCAATGTCTCTTCCAAGAACGATGGTGATGTAACTATTGTCCTCAATGGTGAGACAAAGAATTATTCGGTCGGTGAATATACAGGTGACCTTGATTTTATCGATCCAAGTGCTAATTCTTTTTATTTTTCTATTCCTGTCGGCGCGTCATACGAATATAAGAATGTTGTGTTCGATGCCCGCTACAACATTGGCGTTTCTAAGATCTGGAAGGGCTCCTATTCCAAGCACAGTGTATTCCAGATGACGCTGGGTTATAAATTTAGTCTATAATTTTTTTGCATTTTATCATATAATTATTTAACCCAAATACTTTAAATATGAACAACGTACCTGTAATTAAGATTGGTATCGTGGCCGTGAGCCGCGACTGTTTCCCCGAGTCATTGGCAGTTAACCGCCGTAAGGCCGTGATTGCTGAGTATGAAAAGAAATTTGGCAAGGAAGGCATCTACGAGTGTCCTATCTGCATCGTTGAGAGTGAGATCCATGCTCAGCAGGCTCTGGCAGATGTGCAGAAGGCCGGCTGTAACGCTCTGTGCGTTTACCTTGGCAACTTTGGTCCTGAAATCTCTGAGACCATGATTGCTGACTGGTTCCAGGGCCCAACGATGTTCTGCGCTGCTGCTGAGGAGACTCAGAACGACCTGATTGACGGTCGTGGCGACGCTTATTGCGGTATGCTGAATGCCAGTCACGCCCTGTCGCTGCGCAAGACACGCGCCTACATCCCCGA
>JAFYDA010000116.1 GCA_017545045.1 Prevotella sp.
CAAATTGGTCGACAAGTCAGCAGAGAAAATCGTGAAGGCTGTCAAGGCCACAGGTGCTATCATCAGCGGTCCTATCCCCCTTCCCACACACAAGCGTATCTACACCGTGAACCGCTCTACCTTCGTCAACAAGAAGGCCCGCGAGCAGTTCCAGCTGTCAGACTACAAGCGTCTGATCGACATCTACAGCTCTACCGCAAAGACTGTCGATGCCCTGATGAAACTTGAGCTCCCCAGCGGTGTTGAGGTTGAGATCAAGGTATAGTACCCTGCGTCCAACGGATAGAATGAAGCCGAAAGCCCTGTGGCTTTCGGCTTTTTTAGTGAAACAATGATCTTGTATAGACTCATTCTGCTGCTCTGTTTGGCAGCTGCTGGTGCGCCGGTCTTGGCTGTGGAGGGTAATCAATGCCCTCTGGTACACGTCGTGCCTGAACGCCTGCCTGACCTGAACACACCACGTGAGGGCCACGCCGTATTCTGTGCCGGTGGCGAACTGATGGTGGCTGGTGGCCATACCAATGGCTTCGTGCCCACGGCCACGGCAGAATATCTGAGTGGCGGCGAATGGCACCAGTTGGCGATGACCTATATCCACGACCACGGCACGGCATTGGTATTGCGTTCCGGGTGTGTCCTGTTGGCCGGAGGCAGCAAGGAGGAGATGGGTGTGGGTCAGACCTATGGGGTGGAGATGTACGATCCGGCAAGCCACTCATTCACTGGTTTTGGCTGTCTGGATCAGAAGAGGACGCTGGCATCGGCCATGGAGTTGGATAGTGGTCAGGTCGTCATCACTGGCAACTGGTATGCCGGCGATGGTATTGAAATGTTCGACGGTCGGAAGTTCTTCACTCCTGTCAAGCCAGTCACCGTAGAGCGGGTTGTTCCCTTCCTCTTCCGTACGTCGCAGGGCGATGTACTCATTTTGAGTGACCGTGACACCCGTGATCATCTTTCCGATACGATTGTCGTCGACCGCCTTCATGGCGAACCGTTCACCGTGCCGTTGCTTCAGCAGTGGAAACCGCTGACGTACAATGCCCCCACAACGGCTGATGCCGGTTTCATTGGAGACGAGGCGCAGGGACACTATGCTTACCTCATGGCTGTGAGGAACTTTGAGCGTACACGTGAAAAGCCCGAACTGAAGGGACAGCCTGCAGGACAGGTGGCCGTCGTGCTGGTGGAAGACACCGTCTTCACACTGCTACCCACCGTCTGCCCCATACCAATGATGAGTCCGTTGGGCGCTGGGCCCATCATCTATGACAGAGGCTACATCATGGCCGACCGCCATGCGAAGCAAGCCTATCTTTGTGGCGTCGGCAAGGACAAGCGGCTCTACGTGGTCAGTATCGGATACACCGAACGGCCTGCCCCTTTGACACTCTACTGTACCGATCCCCTTCCCGACTGTGGGTTCTACGTTCCTGCGCTGACACCTCAGGGGAATCTGGCCATCATTGGCGGCAGCTCGAAAACCGACTACGACTCAGACAACTTCACCCCTACGGCTTCGGCATGGCTCATCCCTTTAGGGCGTCAGGACGACGTGACATCGGCAGCCAGCCTTTGGCCGGCCAGTCTGCTATGGTGGCTCTTGGCCGTCGTCGCCGTGCTGTTGGTGAGTGCATCGATAGTGGTTTACAGGCGGAGGAGGAAGGATGTACTTCCTGTCCGGCAACCAGAGCGCGTGGAAAGTCATGAAGAGCAGTCAGAGCCAGAAACCAGTTCCAATAATAGGAGTGAAGAATTGCTGGAGCGTATCAGCCAGCTGATGGACGAGCGTCATCTTTTCCGAAACACCGATCTGAAGGCAGCTGACTTGGCAGCAGAGTTAGGTACCAACAGCCGCTATGTTTCCGACTGTATCAGGGAATGTCGCGGCATGACCTTCACGCAGTTCCTCAATGAGTATCGTGTCGGCTACGTGCAGCGGCTCCTGCGTCAGCATCCAGACATGAAGGTTTTCGAGGCTTACACCTCGGCAGGCTTTACCAGCGAACGCTCCTTCTTCCGCATCTTCAAGGACGTTACCGGCATGACCACCAGCGAATGGCTCAGCCGCTCTGGCCAAACGGGTGAATGATTTTCGGCCAAATGGGTGAATGAAAAAGCCCATTACCCCGCAAATCGACTGCCAAGAACTGTTTTGGCAGTCGATTTTCCGTATTTGGCAGTCCCTTTTCGGGGATATTGCCTATCTTTGCAAATAGTTTTTTAGATGGTTGACATGGTTCGTGTAAAAGCATTTTATGAATTTCAAATATTATTAATCCACAAAAATTAAAAGAAATGAAAAAGTATTTATCAATTTGGGCTTTTGCCCTGATGGCTGTTTTCAGCTTCGTGGCTGTATCGTGCGGAGATGATGACAAAGATGACGGAATCCAAGGGGATACAACGATTGTCGGAACCTGGGAAGTTACTTCAATCGATTTATCGTCTGCTTATGGGGAGGGTTACGAAATCGGCGGATTTGAAATCGGCGACATTGAAGTAATAGACGGCCTGAAGGTTGGTGATCGCGTTACTTTCAATGCGAATGGCACATACCAAACCCGATACGAAACGGGGAAATGGAGCGTAAAAGGGAATGCCTTGACTATGACGTCAGATGACGTAGAATACGATGAAGTCGTCATCTCATACATGAACATCAAGAGCTTGACATCAACCTTTTTGGATCTGATCCTTGATTATGAAGGCTTTTTCCAGTATGAAGTGAAGTTCAAGAGGGTGTGATATATATAATAAGGTAAGGCCTGTGAGTGCCAGTTAGAACGCTGTTTCAAGAACTAAACTAAGGGCTTTTACATAAAATCGACTGCCAAAATCCGTTTTTGCAGTCGATTTTCCGTATTTGGCAGTCCCTTTTCGGGGGAATTGCCTATATTTGCACCATAGTTTTTAATATAAGGATTATTTACAATGAACAAAAAGAAAATCTACTACTGGCTGCTGTTGCCAGTGCTGGCTCTGATGATGGGAGCCTGTAGTAAAACAGATGATGACAACGGTGGTGGCAATACGCCCAAACTTCCCGAAACGAATGTCGCGCTATCAGAAGAGGACTGCGTCAACTTTTTCAGTGAGCTTGTTGCTCGCAGCGTGATGCACGGCATTGCTCCGGATGCACCGTGCAACGATGTCACCCGCTACTGGCAACTGGTCGAACTGCTGGCCAATCAACCCACGACGGCCTCTACGCGAGGTCTGTGGAGCGGTATTCTGGCCGCCTACAATTTTAAGAAGGTGGTTTCAAGTACGAAGGCAACCCACCGCGCTACGCTGATTGGCGCCATGGTCAAGAGCGGCAAGATGGACAAGAAGTCGCGAGAGCAGATATGGCACCAGATTATGAATGCCAAAAAGAATAAAAGCAACGACTTTTTGTTGGATAATCAATACCGCATGGGCTGCGACGAATTCTGGGAGAAATTCTCGAAAGGCGAGCTGGACGGTGCGGCCTATGATATATATCACGCCGTGTTTGCCGAGAATGTGGAGTCGAAACAGACGGCAGCTCAGGAACTGGCCGAGTATCTGTTGGACAACAACCTGCGCGAGATAGACATGACGCTCAAGTGTGCCGGTCCGCTCATCTCGGCTGGTGCCGACGTCGTGTTTGCCCTTGGCGATGACCTCATCCAGTATGGAAAGCTGGCCTACGACTTTGTGGAGACCAACACTGGATTTGTCCTACAAGCCGTCGAAGGCAACCTCACCTCAGAGAAGTGCATCGACACCATGAACTTCAACCTGAAGCTCCTGACGAAAAAATTGAAGGAGATTGTGCCTACGACGCAGGATCTGACCGAAGTACTGTCGGACCTGACCGCCGACCAGCTTAAGGCGCTGCAGAAGGAAATTCAAAATGCGCTGGACGATGCCAGCGGCATGCAGTTGAGCAAAAACGAACTCGATTGGTTTACCCAGCGTGCCAAGGATATTTTGCACATTGACTGGAAACCCGGATTCCTGGATCAGGAATATGTCAACGATACTTATGATCTGACCATCAGCATTGAAAGTCCGAGTGGCAAGGGGTGCTACACGTTCTACTGCACTGACAAGAATGGGAATGTGCTCCTGGAAGGCCGTTGTGCCCTTAGCCCGACCACCATCACCCTTTATGTCACCTATATCGAAAAGGGTTGCGAGCGCATCCTTCCGAAGAGTGGAAAGGTGACCGTCGGCGACATGCTTTTCATTCCTTACAATGATATTGGATTTAGCAGCGAAGGCGTTGATATTCTATGGTTGTGGTATAACTCCACCGAACAGTCAGATATCTACTTCAATTTGAAGAAAGACACAGAGATAGAAGCCTCGCCCACTGAGTTGACCTTCGAGGCCGAGGGTGGCGAGCAGACGGTGAATGTTGACAAGAAGTCCTACCCCTACTGTGGTGGTTTTACCGACTCTGATTGCGAAGACTGGATCACCATCAAGAATGTCTCGGATGGCGTCTTCACAGTGACAGCCGCTCCCAACAATACCGACAAAGAGCGCACGGGTACCATCTACGCCTTTGCCACGAACTCCATGAATCCGACGAAAGATGACATTGTATTGCTGCCCATCAAGGTGAAGCAGAAGGCGGGAGACACAAGTGGAGACACAAGTCAACAGCAGCAGATTACCCAAGTCGAGATAAGTTCATTTAAATTCAAGACTCACCTTGTTACTAATTGTACGCAGAACCATTATAATGAAAAAGGTAAGCTTGATAAGACAGAAGAATATGTGAACAGAAGTGGTGAAGGGGGATATATGGACCAAAGTTTCACGGCGGAAAACATTACCAGTAGTTTCTCTGGCTCTACATTGCATGTGAAAGCTGAATATGAGTATCGTGGTCAGAAATATGATGTCTCGTTCGATGTCACAGGCATAACGGGC
>JAFYDA010000117.1 GCA_017545045.1 Prevotella sp.
ATGCAGGCTTGTTGGGATGCAGCCGGTGAGGTGATCAAGGCATGGGCAACCGAGGGCCACAGCGTGGCACTGCCCGGACTGGGAACCATGCGCTTCGGCCTCCGCGCCAAGAGCGTGGATGACGTGAACAAGGTGAAGGCAGGCCTGATTACGAGCCGCCGCATCATCTTCACTCCTGATGTTGACCTGAAGGACGAGCTGGCCAAGACGGCTGTGCAGATTACCTGCTACGACCGCGACGGCAACGAGGTGAAACGCGTGACCTCGACCGACGACGGCAACGTGGAAGACCCCGAGGGCGACAACACCAACACCCACAACGGTGAGAACGGCAACGGCGAGGGCAACGACCCTGACAACGGTGACAACAACGGCGGAGGCGGCGGCCTGCCTGGTGGCGGCGGAGGAGCAGAAGGCTAGGGGTAAATTAGAAATTAGGAATTAGAAATTAGAAATTTTATTTCAATTTAATAATATCACTCCAACGGGTGATGGGGTTCTTGCTCTTGAAGTCTTGCTTCATGGCATTGGCGAAGACGTCGGCTGTCGAAGTCCTTATATTCAAAGGGATGCGATCCATATCCATTAGCAGATATCAAACAACATCCCCCATGTTCTTCAAAGAATTCAGAAAGCGGTATGAAAAAAAGGCTTCTTCACGCGTAGCTGACGACTCATTTAGAATCGGATAAGCTCGGAGCCAGTGGTGCGGGCGGCCTGGGGGTCTGTCCCTGTGCTGTTGACCTGCACCACGCAAATGCCGCGGGGCCTGTGAGGCAGGACAACGTCATAGCGGGTGCTGCCGTCGGGCTGAATGTGCTGATTGGACAGCAGCATGCCAGAGACGGAATAGACGTTGACGACGAAAGGCTGTGCAGGCGGCGTGTCGAAGATGAGGCGTACTACGTTGCCGTCGGCAGGCTCTATGCGCAACGCCGCGGGCTGGTGGGTGCTAATGCCGGGGATGGCCGATGGGATGTTCAGCACGTTGAGCATACCGGCGTAAGCATCTATCAGTCCGTAGCCGTAGGTGTTGTTAGGATAGTCCAGCGTGTCGATGGGATGCTGGCTGGTCTTGCTGATGATGTCCCTGACGCGGTCGGGCGTCAGCGTGGGGTCGGCCTGCAGCCACAGCGCTACGATTCCCGCCGCGCAGGGGCCGGCCATGGAGGTGCCTGACAATGCTATCCAGGGATACTTGCGTTCGTCACTGGCCGGGCCAAAGGTGGTCTGTGTCACCATGGTCTCGCCATAGCATTCTTTGCAATAGCTGTTGCCCGCTGAAATGACGTTCACCCCTGGGGCCACCACATCGGGCTTGGTCAGGCCCCTTATCGTGGGTCCTGTCGAGGAAAAAGAGGCAATGGTTCCGATGGGGATTTGGGTCCCCCATGGTGCGAGGCTATCGCCAGCAGCATTGACGAACGTCGTCCGCGTGTGCAGCGCACCAACGGTGATGACTTCAGGCAGCGTGCCTGGCAAGCAGATGCTATGACTGGACTCAACACTGGTGAACCTTGTGTCCTCAGTGAATGCACTGATGCGCATAAAAACGGTATTGCCCATATACGCCTGGACATCGGCATCCTTGCCCTCGATGCAGAACGCAAAGAGGGGCAAGTTGCCCTGTCCCTGACTTTCCCAGCGGTCAGAGAGTCGATAGAACACTGGCGACTGATCATTTCCCGTTACCCTTTCTACAAAGACATGATGCTCCCGCAACACCACGCTGTCTGTGGGCAACGCCTCCGTGTCGAATGTGACGGAGTCAGTAAATACATATTTCGCAGTAGCATTGACATAATCTATCTCCAGGTTGCAAGAGAGGCACTTCAGGTGGAAAGGCTGTTCACTCGCTAAGTAGCAGAAGGAGGGAGAGGACGATTTTTCCTTCACTGACAGCCCCGCTCCTGCCGCCTCTACGCCTGCCGTTTTGTGCAAGTAGGTATAACTGAATCCATCGTTGCCTGCAGAAGCCACCAAGATCCTGCCCGGGCCGAGCATGGACTGCAGGGCCTCACTGAAGAGTTGCGACTCGTTGGGATTATCGTCGAAGCCTATGCTGTAAGAAATGACGCAGGGCTGCCCCGTCTGGCCGGCATAGTCGAAGATGCGCTTCATGCGTGCCGTCTGGTCGGCAGAGTTGGCTGATTGTTCCCCTGCATTCACCGAGCTGATGGCGAAGATGTCGGCTCCGTAGGCCACACCACGATAGGGTGTGCCGTAGCCGCTGCCTGCTGCCGTGCCAATGGTATGTGTACCGTGATAGTTCAGCGTGTCGCCCACATGCAGGTTGCCCAGGATGTCGGCCTCGCTGAGGTATTCACGTCCTAAGGGAGTCGGCACGCCACGGGTCTCGTTCTTGTCTGCAAAATCATCGACAAACCCCTTTACACGATAGGTCTTTCCGTCCAAGGCATAGAGCGAGGGATGGCTCATATCGAAGCCCAGATCGACGATGCCTAAGAGGACACCCGTGCCGTCGTATGCCTGGGGCAGGCCGGTACCTTTATAGACGTCGGTACTGTTCACCCACTGTGGCGTGACGTCGTTCAGCAGCCTGGCGCCCGTCTGCGCCTCTATGCGTTCCACGGCATCGTCGGCAGCCATCGCCTTTATCTGCGTCACGGGGATGTTGGCGATGTAGATGTCGCCAATCTGCGTCACCTTCTCGCAGCCATACTTCGCAAGCAGCAGCTCGGCATCGCCCTCTTTGAACCTGACGAAGGCACAAATCTTTTCTTCCTTCGTCTTTTTTAAAGGTGCAAGGGATTGGCGCACCATGACGCGACGTACATCTGATGACAACTTTGCACTAAAAGCCTTGTCCTGCTGTGCATGGACATTGATTGAGCCAACGAGCATCAGTGTGGCGGCAATCATACATAGTCTTGATATTCTTATCATAGTTTTCTAACTTTACTCTATTACTATTATCATTCTGAATTAGTGCAAAGGTAACAATTTTATTTGAAAACACCAAATTGTATAAGTGTTTTATTCTTTCAGGCAGATCATGTTGCTCTATCTGGAAGTTACTCACTCACTCACTTACTCACTTTTGACATTTACACTTTGTGACTTTTTTTATTTTGTGATTTTCATAAAAATCACCGCAGGTTTCCCACTTTCCCACTTTCCCACTTTTGACATTTATGGTTTTAAGGTATTGGTGGGGGTGAAAAGTGGCTACAGAAGGGAGTGTAGTTGCAAAACTGACGTCAGGCAACGAAATTTGCGGCATAGCCAAAGAGAAAATTTTTCTTAGTGCACGAGGAAGTTTTCCATGGCGTAGCGGCAAAAACACGACTCAAGGAATAGGTTTTAAGGACGCGGAAAGATTTTTACAACCTTAAAATTTATATTGTTTATGGCACTTAAAGTAAAGGCAGTAGAGAGACTGCTGAAGTTTGACAAAGAATCGGCGGGCAAGTACCGCTATGTGATGAAGGCCGACCTGTACACCAGCTGGCGGTGGAAGACGAAAGAGGACTGTCAGACTACGAGAGCTGCCAGTCCTCTTATTGGATGTTCTAATCAGATTACCTCAGCTGAAGGGTCTCGCGGTAGCAGAAGGGGCACGTAGCCTCCGTGTAGCCTGAATGGTCGCACACTCCGAAGGCAACCTGGGGACGTTGGTGTACGAAATCCCACCAGTTGCTCGCTTTGGTCACATTCTCAACACCACCCACATTTGGCGAGTAGGTCCAGAGTCTCATGCCCTTACCGATGTAGATGCGTTCCCAGCCAGCCCAGCCTATGTGGCAGCCATCGTCATGTTTTTTGTGGTAGGCACCGATACCGCCGCTCCACGGGCCGCAGGCGCTGCCAGCATGAGCGTCTACGCGACCGCCGGCAATCGAGAGTAAGCCGAAGGTGGCATCCTCGCCGGCGCCGATGCCAGCACCATAGCCCTTGCCTTGGGCGAAGACCTTGCCACCAGAGATAATGATATTTCCCGACGAGAGGTCGCTTCTTTCAAATTCCTCACCCGTGCCAATGCCTGCTGCATCCTCGCCGCCATAGGCCTCAACATCGCCACCCGTGATGGTGATGTTGCTGACACTGCCGTCCTGCCCGCTGCCGATACCGGCACCGTAGCCTTTGTGGCTGACGTTGTTGCAGAAACGGTCGCCGTAGTCACGGACTGTACCGCCCGTAATGAGGATGTCACCGCTGTCGCCGTCCTCGCCGCCACCGATGCCTGCGCCGTCAACACCGGAATAGGCATTTACCGAGCCACCGTGAATATTGATGCTCGCAACCCTGTTGTTGTCGCCGCCGCCAATGCCAGCAGCATATTCGCCACCCTGTGCCCAAACGGTGCCGCCGTAGATGGTGATGTGGCCATAGCCCACGGAACATTCCTGACCGTTGCCGATGCCAGGACAGTCGTTACCGGCATAGGCATAGACTTCTCCACCATAGATGGTAATGGAGTTGAAAGGTTTATATGCACCGCCAATGCCAGCACCGCCACAGCCAGCACCAGCAGGGCCTTCCGCTTCGACGCAGCCACCATGAAACTCTATATCGCAGCCACCATTCTTTTCACAGCCGATGGCCGGAAAATCGCCTACTTGCCCATCTACGTAGAGATAGCCAGAGTCTTCCTCCTGGCCGAAGATGCGTAGCCTGCTGCCCTCACCTTCCACACTGAATCTCCACACCGTTAATTCACAATCGTCGCAAAGGATAATGTCAACCTGATTGCCACTGTTTATCTTATAACAAGAGTATAATTCGTAACAGCCTTTGACGTAATAGGCTCCCGATGACAAATTTACAGGGTCGCCATCATAATTAGAGATGCTAATCAGAGATTTAGCTCTCACTACTTCGTATTTCTGTGTGACTTTGCTGCCGTCCCATGAACGATGGACGTAGTACATCTCGCGGTCAACCTCCTCAGAGCTGCCGCCGTGCCACTCCTCGTACCGCTTCAATATCTGCTCACGCTCAGCCTCGGTGGTATGGCGGAACTCCCTACCGTCGGGGTCGCTCATCTTGTTGTTGGCAAAGCTCAGCGTCCAAGAGGTCTTTTGCTCTCCGTAAAAGTCGGCTACGCTGACGGTAACCTGGTTGCCCACCACGGTGTACGTGAAGTCGCCGTTCTCGCCACGCGCGTACTTGGCATACTTCAGCTCGTCGCCGTTCAGCAGGTAGTGCTCGAAGTAGCCTGTGCCGTCGTCGAAGAACTCATAGACCTTCACCACACGGGTGTGGGGAATGTCCACCTCCGCGGTAACTACTTCGGCATAGTCGGCAATCCACTGGAATTGCAATGCTTTTTCGCCCGTGTCCGGCGTGCCGGAATTATCGTCTTTCCCGCACGATGTAAACAGTGTGGAGCCGCTAATCAGGATGGCGGCTATCATCCATTGTACAAATCTTTTCATATTTCTTTTATTGGTATTTGTTTCTTGTTTGCAAAGATAAAAAAAAATCTGGTTTTTAAAAGATGTCGTTTCAAAAAATTTATTTATCTTCGCAGCATTGTATAATATAATTGCTCACTATTTATTTTTATAAAAAAAAGATTATGAAAAAGATTTTTATGATGGCAGTAGCCGCCTGCATGGCTACCGTAAGTGCAAATGCGCAGTTTGAGAAAGGCACCTGGTCGTTGCAGCCATTCACAGGCGGTGTTATATCATCAGTTACAAATGTAGGATCATTGGACATAGGCAATGGACAGAACCTGGACAAGAAGATGACCGTGGGTTACATCATCGGTGGTGAAGCCGAATATCAGATTACGAACAGATTCAGTGCTGCTGCAGGTATTAACTACACTTCCCAGGGTTGCGCATGGAAAGACTATGACTATTATGAAGGTCCTATCAGGGTCAAAATCAACAACCAAAATGATATTCTGGGCTACATCAAGATTCCTCTGGTAGCTAACTACTACGTTTTCAAGAATTTCGCCGTCAAGGCTGGTGTTCAGTTCGGTTTCATGGTCAGCTCTACTTTCTTTGCACATGGAGAAGCCAGGATGGATATCTTCGAGGATGGTGTCATGAGAGATGTTGACCTGTATGGTACTGTCGATATGAAGGACCTATACAAGAAGTTTGACTTCTCGATTCCCGTTGGTATTTCTTACCAGTTCAAGGTGCCTGTCACCATCGATGCTCGCTATCAGATTGGTCTGTCAAAGCTGAACAAGGAGAGCATTCCTGGCGTTAAGGACAGCAAGAACAGCGTGTTCACACTGACCGTAGGTTACAAGTTCGCCTTATAAAAAAAGAATTGAAAACGGAACATCGGAGGGTCAAATCCTGTTTTAGATTCCGTTCCGAATCAGGAACCTGACTAACACCCGATGGAAAATAGAGAGGACTGGCAGTTCTTGTTGAACGCTGCCAGTCCTCTTCTTGTATGATGATGGTTGACGTGTTACTTCACATACTTGCGGCCATTGATGAGGTACAGGCCGTGGCCGAGCTGGTTGAGGGCTTCGTTGACTGTTGTACCTGCCGGCAATACACGGAGCAGATGGCCGTCGATGGTATAGACCTTGACAAGTGTCGTGCTGGCGGGCTCGACCGTAGTAAGCTCAATGGCCGTATAGCTG
>JAFYDA010000118.1 GCA_017545045.1 Prevotella sp.
CGAGGTGGTCCCCGTCTTTTGATAGACCTCCTCCCAACTGGTTTGCGCCCACGTTCCCTGCGCGATCGCGCAGAGCAGGGCAAGCATTAATACAATCTTGTGTCTCATCATGTTATCGTTTTATTTGTTACCTAGATTCCGTAGTGCTGCAAATCAAGACAAGCAAAATCATCAATGACATGGCAAAGGTACAACAAAAATCTGAGAAAATCACTGCTTTTGGCGGAATATTTTTCGTTTTGGTTACGAAAAGTCGAGCGAAGAACAAACAAAACGCATTTGTTTTTTCTTCCGAGACGGAGTAACTTCGCGACTTTTGTCGCAAAGTTTGTCCGAAGGCGTCGGACTGCCTGTCCGAACAGGTGCGGACTCTCAGTCCGTAGCGGCACGGACGAACAGTCCGAAGCCTTCGGATTTTTTCAAACAGGCTACATTTTTGGGGGGGCACAGCCCCCCATTTTTTTGTTCGCTCTCTTAATTTTCTTTCCAGAACGTGGGTGTGAAGAGTACGAGAACGGTCATGATTTCAAGACGACCCATGAGCATCAGCAGGGAGAGGGTCCACTTGATGTAGTCTGGCATGGCCGACCACGTGATGTTGGCACCGATGTCGTTGCTTAATGAGGGCCCGACATTGCTGACACAACTCAGGGCAATGATAATGGAGTTGATCATGTCGATGCCGGAGAGTACCATGATGGCTGCGGTGACGAGTATCATGAGCATGAAAAGGGTGAAGAAGGCGAAGAGTGCGGTGATGCGCGTCTGCGACACGCTCTGGCCATTGAGCTTCACGGGCAGCACGGCACTGGGGTGGAGGATCTGCCGGAAGTTGTTGCGCAGGGTCTTCAGGGTCATGACGGCGCGGACGCACTTGAAACCGCCGCTGGTGCTGCCAGCACAGGCGCCTACGAACATGACGGCACCGAGGATGATCCACGTGATGTGGGGCCACAGGGCTACGTCGTCGTTGAAGAGGCCTGTGGTGGTCATGAACGACACGACGTGGAAGAGGGCGCTGCGGAAGGCGGGCTCGAGTGCATAGCCCCGCTGGATGAGAAGGGCGGTCATGATGGCGAGGGTGGAGAGGAGCACGATGCTGAGGTAGAGCTTGAACTCGGAGTTGCGCAGCAGCTCGCGCAGACGGCCCTTGAAGATGCTGACGTATAATAGGGTGAAGTTGATGCCGGCGAGGAACTGGAAGAGGATGGCGATGTAGTCGACGCGGGCGTCGGCGTAGAAGGCCAGGGAGTCGTTGTGGATGGAGAAGCCGCCGGTGGCGGTGGTGGTCATGGCGTAGTTGGCGGCGGCAAACCAGTCGAGCCCGACGGCCCAGAAGGAGAGTCCGCAGGCGATGGTGAGCAGCAGGTAGATGCTCCATATCCACTTGGCGGTGGTGGTGAGGCGGGGGTGCATCTTGGCCTTGATGGGGCCTGTGGCCTCGGCTGCGAACACCTTGACGCTACCGCCGACGAGGGAGGGGAGGATGGCGATGGTGAAGAAGACGATACCGAGGCCGCCTATCCACTGCATGAGCGACCGCCAGAAGAGCATGCCGTGGGGCAGCCGCTCGACGTCGTCGAGGATGGTGGCGCCGGTGGTGGTGAAGCCTGACATGGTCTCGAAGTAGGCGTCGGTGACGTTGGTGATGGTGCCGTGGACGAGAAACGGTATCATGCCGAAGAGGGAGAAGACGGCCCAGGCGGCGGTGACGACGATGTAGGCGTCGTGGCGGTTGAGGGAGTTGCGCGCACCGCGCCCCAGGAACAGCAGGAGGAATCCGCAGCCGAAGGTGAGCAGCATCGACACGAGGAATGCCAGCACGTCGTCCTCATGGCTGGTGAGGGCTACGGCGAGGCTTCCACCCATGAAGAGGGCTTCGATGAATAGCAGGGAGCCGATGATTTTGCTGATGATGCGGAAGTTGACCATTGGACTGTTAGAAGAAGGATGATTTCTTGAAGAACTTCTCGATGTTGTTGAGCTTCTGCTCGTGGCAGAAGACCATGACGGAGTCGCCGGGCTGTATCTGGGAGTTACCGCTGACGAGCATGCCGACGCCGTCGCGTACGAGCCCGCCGATGGTGGCACCGAAGGGCAGTCCGAGGTCGCGGACGGCTTTCTTGGTGGCACGCGACCCTTCGGCGGCGACGAATTCGGCTACCTCGGAGTCGACGAGCATGAGTGAGCGCAGGTTGCTGACGTCGGCGCCGAGCATCATCTGGTAGATGTGGCTGGCGGCGACGGTCTTCTTGTTGATGATGGTGCCGATGTCGAGGCCTTCGGCCATGGAGACGTAGTCGAGGTTCTCGACCATGGCGATGGTCTTGCGCACGCCGAGCTTCTTGGCCGTGAGGCAGGCGAGGATGTTAGTCTCGGCGTTGCCGGTGAGTGCCACGAAAGCCTGGGTGGCGTTGATGCCCTCTTCCTCAAGGAGTCCGAGGTCGCGTCCGTCGCCGTGGATGACCATGGTGTCGTTGTCGGCCAGCAGCTGGTTCAGCTTCTCGCAGCGGTCGGCATCGCGCTCGATGATCTTGACGTTCATGTAGTCGGGAATGGCCAGTGCGGCGCGTACGGCCGTCTTGCCGCCGCCCATGATGATGACGTTCTTGACGTCGGTGTAGTGCTCCTTGCCAACGATCTTGCGGATGTAGGGGATGTACTCCTTGGTGGTCATGAAGTAGGTGAGGTCGTTGAGCTGCAGGGTGTCGAGGCCGCCGGGGATGATGGTCTCGCCCTGTCGCTTGACGGCTACCACGTGGTAGGGGTCGTCGGGGCCGCAGAGGTCTTTCAGAGGCTGGTTCAGAATCTCGCAGCCTTCGCGCAGCTTGATGCCCAGGAGCACGAGCGCGCCGTCGTGGACGTCCCACCGCTGTCGCACCCACGACATCTTGAGGCCGTTGGTGATGTCGATGGCTGCCAACACTTCGGGGTAGACCATGGAGTCGACGCCGAGCTGTCGGAAGAATTCCTGATTCTGCTGCGAGAGGTACTCGTAGTTATCGATGCGTGCGACGGTTTTCTTGGCACCTAATGCGTGGGCGATGATGCAGGCCGAGATGTTGGTGTCCTCTTCGGTGGTGACGCCTACAAAGAGGTCGGCCTTGTCTGCGCCGGCATCCTTGAGTGCCTTGAGGCTGGTGGGCAGTGCGTTGCAGGTCATCACGTCGTACTCGCCGATGCCTTCAAGGCGTTCTTCTTCAGCATCAATCAGTACGCAGTCCTGATGTTCGCGTGACAGCAGTTTCGAGAGGTGTGTACCTACGGCTCCGGCTCCGGCAATGACTATCTTCATAGGTATTAAGCGTTAAGTGATGGTTGTTGGAGAATGGCCTGACGGATGCTTTGGACGTCAATGCCGACAATGCGCTGCAGTTCGCCGACCGTGCCGTGCTCCACGAAGTGGCTGTCGGGCAGTCCTAAGCGGGTGACGCTGGTGGTGTAGCCGTGGTCGTTGAACCATTCCAGGACGGCAGACCCCATTCCTCCGTTGCGGACGCCGTTCTCGACGGTGACGATGTGGCTGAACTTGCGGCCTACTTCGTGGAGGATGTCCTCGTCGAGGGGCTTGAGGAAACGCATGTCATAGTGTGCCACGTCCAAGCCCTCGGCCGCTTTTGCCACGTCGTTGCCGATAGCACCGATGCTGAGGATGGCCGTGCTGTTGCCGTCGCGCAGACGGCGGCCGGTTCCCACCTTGATCTCCTCGAACGGGCAGCGCCAGTCCTGGAGCACGCCGCCGCCTCGGGGATAGCGTATGACGAACGGTCCCTTGTCGGGCAGCTGTGCGGTGTACATCAGACGGCGCAGTTCGTGCTCGTCCATGGGTGCAGCAATCGTCAGGTTGGGGATGGGGCGCAGGGCAGCCAGGTCGAAGGCGCCATGGTGCGTGGGGCCGTCCTCACCGACGAGTCCGGCGCGGTCGAAGCAAAAGACGACGTGCAGGCCTAACAGGGCGACGTCGTGGATGATGTTGTCGTAAGCGCGTTGGGCAAAGGCCGAGTAGATGTTGCAGAAGGGTATCAGCCCGTCCTTGGCCATGCCGCCTGAGAAGGTGACGGCGTGCCCTTCGGCGATGCCCACGTCGAACGTCCGTTCGGGCATGGCCTTCATCATGATGTTCATGGAACAGCCCGTGGGCATGGCGGGAGTGACACCTACGATCCTGGGGTTCTGCTCGGCCAGCTCCAAGAGGGTGTAGCCGAAGACGTCCTGATATTTCTGGGGCTTCGTGGGGTCGTTGTCGACGATGCGCTCGCCCGTCTCAGGGTCGAACTTCCCTGGTGCGTGCCATGTGGTGACATCCTTTTCAGCAGGGGCATAGCCGTGACCTTTCTGGGTGTGAAGGTGCAGCAGCTTCGGCCCGCTCATGTTCTTCATCTGGCGCAGAATGCGCACCAGTTCCTTGACGTTGTGCCCGTCGAAGGGGCCGAAGTAGCGGATGTTCATGCCCTCGAAGATGTTCTGCTGGTGCGAGATGGCACTCTTCACGGCGTTCGACAGTCGGATGATGCCCTTCCGACGGTCTTCGTTGAGCATGCCTTTGCCGTGGAGCCAGCGTGCTGCCTTGAAACGGATGGCATTGTAGGTCTCATTGGTACTCAGCCCCAGCAGATACTGCTTCATGCCGCCCACGGAGCGGTCTATCGACATGTTGTTGTCGTTCAGAATGATGAGCAGGTCGTTGGGCGACGACGAGACGTTGTTAAGCCCCTCAAAGGCCAGACCGCCCGACATGGCACCGTCGCCGATGACGGCGATGACCTTACGGTCCTTTCCCTGCTGCTGGGCGGCCACGGCCATGCCCAAGGCCGCCGAAATGCTGTTGGAGGCGTGGCCGCAGGCAAACGTATCGTATTCGCTCTCCTGTGGTGAGGGGAACGGCCTGATGCCGCCTAATTTCCGATTGGTAGAAAACTGTTCACGCCGGCCGGTCAGTATCTTGTGGCCGTAGGCCTGATGGCCCACGTCCCACACGATACGGTCTTCTGGAGTATGATATACGTAATGCAGAGCCACGGTCAACTCCACAACGCCTAAACTTGATGCTAAATGTCCTGGATTGACTGACAGTTCTTCGACAATGTCTTGTCGCAGCTCCTCACAAACCTTTGGCAGTTGGTCTATTGACAAGCACCGTAAATTTGCCGGATAGTCAATACTATTCAGCAATCCTAACTCTTCTTTTTCCATTTGGGTGCAAAGTTATAAAATATTTATGAATAGGCATCACAATTTCTGAAATATTTTTGTGACTTTGCAACGTTGATGCTTACTTGATATTCAACACCACGATGGATTTTGCGGGAATGGTGACGGCCAGTCCACCCTTGCTCAGCTTGACGTCCTTGAAGTCGGCGGGTGACACCACGTTGGGGTGCTGGAAGTCGTTGAAGTCGGCTACGTTCTTCGATGTGAGTATGCGGCCGCTCACGGTCTTCGCGTTGTATCCGTCGATGGCGAAGTCAATGGTCTGGGGTTTGTCGAGGCTGACGTTGGTGATGGCCAGCACGATGGAGCCGTCAGTGGTCTTGGCTGCCGAGGCCGAGAGCATGGGACAGGGACGGTAGCCAGCGTCCTTGGCGCCTTCCTTCTCCTTGAAGTAGGCCTTGCTCACGGCAATGGTCTCCGTCTCAAGGTCAACGGGCAGGTAGGTAGCCTCCATGAACGGGGTGTACATTTCAAACACGTGGTAGGTCGGTGTCAGGACCATGTGACCTGTGCCCTCCTGGTCGGTGAGAATCATCGACTGCAGCACGTTCACCACCTGTGCGATGTTCGCCATTTTCACACGGTCGGTATACTTGTGGAATACATTCAGCGACAGTGAGGCCACGAAGGCGTCGCGAAGGGCGTTTTGCTGGTACAGGTGACCGCTGATGGTGCCGGGCTCCTCGTCCCACCATGTTCCCCACTCGTCGACGAGCAGGCCAATCTGGTTCTTCGGGTCTTTCTCGTCCATGATGGCCTTGTGCTTCTTGATCACCTCTTCTATCTCAAGGCATTTGCCCAGCGCCCAGTAGTACTGGTCGTTATCGAACTTCGTGGCCGAGCCTTTCGGTCCGTCCCATCCCGAGCAAGTATAATAATGCAGGGAGATGCCTTGCATGCGGTTGCCTATCTTGTCCATGCACACCGTAGTCCAGTCGTAGTCGTAGTCGCTGGCACCGCTGGCGATACGGTAGAGGCGGTTACCGGTATAGTCGCGCAGATAGGTGTTGAATTTGCGGAACTCGTCACTATAGTATTCGGGCGACATATTGCCGCCGCAGCCCCAGGCTTCGTTGCCGATGCCGAAGTATTTCACCTTCCACGCCTTCTCTCGTCCGTTCTGTCGGCGCAGGCGGGCCATCGGGGTATCGCCGTCGCTGGTCATATACTCCACCCACTGCGCCATCTCCTTGACAGTGCCGGAGCCAACGTTGCCGCTGATATAGGGCTCGCAGCCCAGCATCTCACAGAGGTTCAGAAACTCGTGCGTACCGAAGCTATTGTCCTCAATAGTGCCGCCCCAGTTGTTGTTGCGCAACGACGGCCGCTTGTCCTTCGGGCCGATGCCGTCCATCCAGTGGTAGTCGTCGGCAAAGCAGCCGCCTGGCCAGCGCATCACGGGAATCTTCAGTGCCTTCAGTGCTTCGAACACATCCTTTCGGTATCCCTGGATATTAGGAATCTTTGAGTTTTCACCTACCCAGAGACCACCGTAGATGCAGCTGCCGAGGTGCTCGGAGAACTGGCCGTAAATTTCCTTGTTGATTTTGGCACCTGCCTTGTCGGCGTGGAGCGTTGCCTTCACGTGGTCGGCAGCAGTGATAACATTGGAAAGTCCGCATATCATGGCAGCGGTAAATATAAGTCTTTTCATTTCTTTGATAGGTTTTAGGGTTTGTAATCGTCTGCAAATGTAATAATAAATAATGTCTAAACCAAGAAAAAATGAAAAGAACTTCTATTATTTCGGCAAAAATGACTAACTTTGCCACCGAATCGTGAGTCACGAGGAAATAAAAGAGAAATGTATGAGATACGGAATAATAGGTTCAGGTGCCATAGGCGGATATTATGGCGGAAAACTGGCGCGGGCAGGACAGGATGTTCACTTCCTCTTCCGCAGCGACTATGAATATGTGAAGGAGAACGGTCTACAGGTGGACTCCTGCAATGGGTCGTTCCATATTAAGGCGAAAGCTTATTGCAACACTGCCGACATGCCGCAGTGCGACGTCGTACTGGTGTGCCTGAAGTCGGTGAACAACGGTAAGCTGAAGGAACTGCTGCCGCCGCTGTTGCACCCACAGACGCTTGTGGTGCTGATACAGAACGGCATCGGCGTGGAGCAGGACGTGCAGCAAATGTTCCCCGATGTGCAGTTAGCGGCAGGACTGGCCTTTATCTGCTCGGCCAAGATGGAGCAGGGGCGTGTGAACCACCAGTGCTACGGCAGCATCAACCTGGCCAACTACTCGTGTCGTGACGAGGCGCTGATGCAGAAAGTCGTCGATGAGTTCCGTGAGGCTGGCGTCGAGACAGGATTCGTGGAGTATCAGGAAGCCCGCTGGAAGAAGGCTGTCTGGAATATGCCGTTCAACGGCATGACCGTTGCCCTGCATACGCAGACAGACCTGTTGCTGAAGCATCCCGACACGCGACGGCTCATCCGTGAGCAGATGATGGAAGTGGTCGGCGCAGCGCAGGCATTAGGCGTGAACGGTGTTGACGAGGCTTTTGTGGAGAAGATGATAGAGATGACCGATGCCATGACGCCCTACTCGCCGTCGATGCGTCTTGACTACGACTTCCACCGCAAGATGGAAATATATTATTTGTACACACGCCCGATAGAAATTGCGCGTAAGGCAGGTTTCCGCATGCCTAAACTGGAAATGCTGGAGGCTGAACTAAAATTCTTGGAGAAAAACTTGTAGATTACATAAAAACTTCATATATTTGCAGACGCTAACCTGATATATGAAGTACATCACACTGCCCGATACAAAGGAACGCAGGCTCGTATTCTATCTGGCCATGGAGGAATTCATTGCCAGACTTGATGACGAGCCTGATTGTTTTTTTATGTGGCAGGTGGCACCAAGCGTTATCTACGGCCGCAACCAAGTGGCTGAGAACGAGGTGAACTTCGACTACTGCCGTGCCCACGGCATTGAGATCTTCCGCAGGAAGAGCGGGGGGGGCTGTGTCTATGCCGACCGCGATAACTTGATGCTGTCGTTCATCACTACTGGTGAGAACGTGGGCTTTGCCTTCAATCGTTTTGTGAACATGGTGCTGCTGGTGCTGCGGAAGCTGGGCATCGAGGCTACGGGCACTGCGCATAACGACATTATGATAGGCGATAGAAAAGTGTGTGGGACGGCGTGCAGGAAAACGCCGACGAGGTGTATTGTTCACTCAACCCTGCTCCACGATACAAATATGGAGCACATGCTCAATGCCATCACACCGAGTCGCGAGAAGCTCCAGAAGAAGGGCATTGAGAGTGTTCGCCAGCGCATCACGTTGCTGAAGGACTACACGCCGATGACCCTTGATGAAGTGAAAACACTGGTTCGTGAGACATTGTGCGACGGTGAGCTGACGTTGACCGCCGAACAAGTGGCAGAAATAGAGAAACTATCTATCAATTACTAAAATCCAAAGATATAATGGCTATCAGACAAGAATTAGAAAAGAAAGAGAAACGTACTTGCCTTTACGACAAGCACATCTCACTGGGTGCAACGATGGTATCCTTCGGTGGCTTCGACATGCCCTTGCTCTATCAGTATAATGGTATCGCCCCGGAACATACGGCCGTCCGTGAACATGTCGGACTCTTCGACGTTTCCCACATGGGCGAGGTGACGGTTCGTGGCAAGGATGCCGAGCGCTACGTGAACCACATCTTCACGAACGACGTTACGGGCATGCCCGCAGGAAAAATCCTCTACGGCATGATGTGCTACGAGAACGGCGGCACGGTCGACGACCTACTGGTCTACAAGCTCGGTGACAACGACTTCTTCCTCGTCATCAACGCCGCCAACATTGAGAAGGACTGGGCGTGGATGACGGAGCATGCCGAGGGCTTCGACATCGACCTGCAGAATCGCAGTGATTTCTACGGTCAGATTGCCATTCAGGGACCAGAGTCAGAGCACGTCGTCGAAACGGTACTGGGGCTGGCATGTGGTGAGCTGGTCTTTTATACTTGCAAGACCATTGGCGACGTGATAGTTTCGCGTACTGGCTATACCGGTGAGGATGGCTTTGAGATCTACGCCTCGCACGACGACATCCGTGACTACTGGGACAAGCTCATCAACGCCGGCGTGGTGCCCTGTGGCTTAGGCTGCCGCGACACGCTGCGCTTCGAGGTGGGACTGCCGTTGTATGGCGATGAACTGTCGGAGGATATCTCACCCGTCATGGCCGGTCTGACGATGTTCGTGAAGTTCGACAAGCCAGAGTTCATCGGAAAGGAGGCTTTGCTGAAGCAGAAGACGGAAGGCGTCAGCCGCAAGCTCGTCGGCATTGAACTGCACGACAAAGCCATTCCCCGTCATGGCTATACGGTACTCAACATGGCTGGCGAACCCATCGGCGAGGTGACCACGGGCTATCACACCATTTCTACCGACAAGAGCGTCTGCATGGCCCTCGTCGATACGGCCTACGCTGCCCTGGGTACTGACGTGCAGATACAAATCCGCAAGAAGGTATTCCCCGGCACCGTGGTTAAAAAGCAATTCTACAATAAGAGCTACAAGAAAAACTGAAAACAAATCATCAAAAAAAATGGCAAAAGTAATTGAAGGACTCTACTACTCGGAGTCGCACGAATTTGTAAGAGTAGAAGGTGAGTATGGCTACATCGGTATTACCGACTATGCCCAGAACGCATTAGGTAATGTGGTGTATGTGGATATGCCCGAAGTGGACGATGAAGTAACGGCCGGCGAAGAGTTCGGTGCCGTCGAGAGCGTGAAGGCCGCCTCCGACCTCATCTCTCCCGTCAGCGGAACCGTTGTGGAGGTGAACGAGGCGCTGGACGACCAGCCCGAGCTCATCAATCAGGACGCTTTTGAGAATTGGATTATCAAGGTGGAGCTCAGCGACAAGGGTGACCTCGACAATCTCATGGATGCCAAAGCCTACGAGGCTTTCTGCGCAAAGTAAGTTCTCGTTGTTTCATGATCACAACCATGTACAAGTATTTCCCACATACAGAGGAAGACCTGAAGGCGATGCTGGCAAAGGCGGGCGTGGCTAACCTCGACGGCCTCTATAACCAGATACCTGAGAGCATCCGCTTCCGCGGTGACTACCAGCTGCCTGAGGCCATGAGCGAGATGGAGGTGCGCCAACTCTTTGAGCAACTCGGCTCGCAGAACAGGCAGCTCACCTGTTTTGCCGGTGCCGGTGTCTACGACCACTACACGCCCGCCGTCATCCCGCAACTGTTGCAACGCTCGGAGTTCCTCACAAGCTACACGCCCTATCAGGCCGAAATCTCGCAGGGCACCCTGCACTACATCTTTGAGTTCCAGTCAATGATGGCTGAGTTGACGGGCATGGATATTTCCAACGCTTCGATGTACGATGGCACCACCGCCGCCGCCGAGGCCATGATGATGGCCGTGGCCGCAGGCAAGAAGCAAAACACCTTCCTCGTCAGCGAGACCGTCGATCCCAAGACCGTTGAGGTGATGAAGACCTACGCCCATTTCCATGGCATCGACTTGCAGATGATTCCCGCCACGGACGGCGTTACCAAGCTCTCAACGCTCAACTCTCAACTCTCAACTCTTGATGGCGTGGCCGGCGTGCTGGTGCAGCAGCCCAACTACTACGGCATCGTCGAGGACTACAGCGGCTTTGCCGACCTCTGCCACGACCATAAGTCGCTCTTTGTCATGAACGGCATCATTGCCGACTACGCCGTGCTGAAGACACCGGGCGAATGGGGCGCCGACATCGCCGTGGGCGACGGGCAGTCGCTGGGCATTCCCATGCAGTTCGGCGGTCCATACGTAGGCTATATGTGCTGCACGGAGAAACTCATCCGCAAGATGCCCGGGCGCATCGTCGGCAAGACCGTCGACAACCGCGGCCAGCGCGCCTTCGTCCTGACATTGCAGGCCCGCGAGCAGCATATCCGCCGACAGAAGGCCACGTCGAACATCTGCTCTAACCAAAGCCTCATGGCTCTTTGGGCCACCGTCTACTGCTCACTGATGGGCAAGCAGGGGTTGAAGGAAGCCGCCGAGCTCTCCTACGCCGGAGCACATTATCTGTGCGACCGCCTCTTAGCCACCAGCCATTTCCAGCTGGTCTACGACCGTCCCTTCTTCAACGAGTTTACCGTGCGCTTCAAACATCCCGTTGACAAATTGACGGAGTGGTGGCTGAAGCACGACATTCTGGGCGGCGTGAAAGTGGCCGACGACCAGCTTCTCATCGCTGTCACCGAGAAACGCACCAAAGAAGAGACAGACCGCATGGTGAATCTGATGGAAGCCTGTCCGGATTTCTCACTATTAACTGATAACGGCTTATGAACAATAGACTATACGGAAACCTGATATTTGAACTCTCGCAAGAGGGCCGCAAAGGCTACTCCCTGCCCAAGAACCGCTTCGGAGACTATAAAGTGCCCCAGGAGCTGCGCCGCACGGACGATGCCGCCCTGCCTGAGTGTGACGAGATGACCGTCGTGCGCCACTACACCAACCTCTCGGCCAATAACTTCGGCGTTGACAACGGCTTTTATCCCCTCGGTTCGTGCACCATGAAGTACAACCCGAAGATTAACGAAGAGATAGCCGCCTTGCCGCAGTTCCAGAACCTGCATCCCCTGCAGCCCGCGGAAACAACGAAGGGCGCAGAGGCCGTCTGCACGCTGCTCTGCCGTTCGCTCTGCGAACTCACCGGCCTGCATGCCTTTACGCTGAAGCCCTTTGCCGGTGCACATGGTGAGCTGACAGGCCTGATGGTCATCAAGAAGTACCACGAGAGCCGCGGCGACCTGCAGCGCACCAAGGTCATCGTACCCGACTCGGCCCACGGCACCAACCCCGCCTCGGCCGCCGTCTGCGGACTGGACATCGTCGAAGCGAAGTCGCTCGCCGACGGCACCATCGACGTGGAGGCACTCAAGGAGCTGCTTGACGCAGTGGGCAGCCATTCCGTTGCAGCCATGATGATGACCAACCCCAACACGCTGGGCCTCTTTGAACAGCAGATACCCGCGATAGAAAAGCTCATACACGACTGCGGCGCACTCATGTACTACGACGGTGCCAATCTCAACCCCATGCTGGGCGTTGCCCGTCCCGGCGACATGGGCTTCGATGTCATGCACATCAACCTGCACAAGACCTTCTCTACGCCCCATGGTGGCGGCGGCCCCGGTGCTGGCCCCGTCGGTGTGCGCAAGGGACTGGAGAGCTTCTTTCCCAAAGTCTCGCCCTATCATGGCAATTTCGCCGTGGCCATGCGCGCCTATGCCTATATCCTCTCTTTGGGGCGCGAGCACATCAAGGACATCGGCCCGTTGGCCACGCTCAATGCCAACTATATCAAGGAGAGTCTGAAGGACGTCTATGAGTTGCCCATTGACACCACGTGCTGTCATGAGTTCGTTTTCGATGGTCTGAAGGATAAGAGCACCGGAGTCACTACGATGGATGTGGCCAAGCGACTGTTAGACTACGGTTACCATGCGCCCACCATCTACTTCCCGTTGCTTTTCCACGAGAGTCTGATGATTGAGCCGACGGAGAACGAGTCGAAGGAAACCCTCGACCGCTTTATCGCCGTGATGCGCCAGATTGCCGAAGAGGCGAAGACCCATCCCGAACAGGTGACGTCGGCGCCTCACAACACGCCTATCGGCCGTGTCGACGACGTGCTGGCCGCCAAGCATCCTGTGGTCACCTACAGGCAGATGGCAAGACAGGAAGAAAATTAAGAGAAAGAACAAAAAAAATGGGGGTTGTGCCCCCAAAAAATGTAGCATGCTCCGCATTTTTCCCAGGCTGTGGGACAAATTTCCCAAGGCCTGGGAAAAAAATGCGGAGCCTCCCTGAAATTTTAGCTCGAAACCTTCGTACTAAAATTTAGCACATCGTTCTTTTTACTCATCCTCGCCGAAGAAATCGTCGCCAGTACGCGAGGCTGCTTCCGACCAGGCATTTCCTCCTCCCAAAGCGTCTTTGCCGTTTATGGTATAGGAACTTCCGCCCGACAATATGTGTAAGGACACGTAAAATACTTCAGTCAAAGGTTTGATATATTGTTTCATAGTGATAATCATTTAATTAATTAACAAAAAACTTACGTCCATTACGCAGGTAGAGGCCACGCTTCGGCTGCGAATTCCGAATCTGACGACCACTAAGGTCATAGAGTGGGCTGTCTGCCGTTACTGTCACTGAGCGTGGAGCATCAATGGCACTGGCATCATCCTTGATGGCGATACGGGCAGAGGCTCCATCTTTCACCACAAAATAAGCACGAAGTCCACCTAAGCGGTTGTAACCCTCCGTCGTTCCCGGCCTATACAGATTGCCATCTGTGCCGAGGAACAGGTTCGTTCCGTCGGTTGTCAGTTCAACAGGAGAATAGGTTCCCACAAACTTATACTCACTCGTGGAAGCAGAAGCTTCTGTTGCTGCCGTATTCTTGATCATGACAGCACTAAACGTAGGATTAACAATCGTGGAAGGCACCTTCACCAAGAAAGGAGTTCCGGCAGGCACCGTTGTCTCGGAAGCGACGACATCGAAAGTGAAAAGGCCACCTGTAGCACTTGTCAGCGTACGCACTTCGCAAGTGCCTAAAGTCGCCTCCATTTTAGCGGGTGTTATGTCAAACGGCAGACACAGCGGACACCATATATTCCCTGTCAGGGTGCGCGACAATGTGACATCGCGAGTCTCCCCGTTATAGGCTTCTATAAAGAGGCTGTTGTCTTTTGCCTGATCAAGGTTTGAAGGAATAGCTTTCAGTTTTATTTCATCCAAGAACAGGCACTCTCCGCTAAAAGTAATTTTGGTGGTATTAGACATGCCTGTCAGAACAACATAATTTTCATGCCATGTCTTAAAATCATCAACAGTCTTTGTTCTTGTGCCTGAAACATCAGCTACACTCATCGTGTTAAACTGACTCAAATTTGTGGCATCATTACAACTAATAGTAAGTTGGGGGGTAGTATATCCATTATAACCCGCTATCTTGAAAGAAAGCAAATACCTCTGCCCTGAAACGACACTTGATACTGCAGGCATCGTATAGCTATTATCTGAAAACCAAATAGAACGATAGCTCTGCTTGATATATACGTCTGAACCAAATACACTTCCTGAATTATCGCAATTAGATGCCGAAGGGAATAGTGTTTTATGAATATCGAACTCTATATTATCATTTCCCCTCATCAGACTGAATGATTCATAAAACGAGAGATCATCCAATATATAAGCGACAATATCTTTTACGTAAAATCTGCTTTTGTTTACATTGGCGATGGTGATGGTGGTAGTTGGAGTTACATCTGAAATAAGAATAGATTTCGAGCTTTCAGCCAGAGAAGCCATTGAATATTCCTTATAGGTACTATCACCAATTTTACCCCCCCCACTAACAGTTACACTGAAAGAAGCTCCCCCTGAATTCAAGTTTTCTGTGACTATAAAAAAACGTACATCACCAGATACTCCTAATTGTTTTGTGGTAATACTACCACTATTACCACTCTTATTTCCAATCTGAAGATATTCACCATTAATTGCATAACATATTCCTTCAAAGGTCCAGTCCTCAAACCCTGGAGAAGGATTCACCATTAATTTAGGTTTCTCTCCACCGGTGTCAATGTTGTAAAACGTTTCGTCAATCACCATTGTTTGTCCTCGACCTTGTGTAGGCCAGAAGAACAGTCCGCTCAGAAAGAGCAGAGATAATAATTTAGTTCTCATAGTTTTTTTAATTCCTAAATTCCGCAGCACTTTAATTTAACTTTCTTTATAAGTACCTGAGCAACAAAAAGTTGCTCAGGATTTGGCCATGTCAGATTTTTCACTTACCTTAGTGCTGCAAATCAAGACAAGCAAAATCATCAATGACATGGC
>JAFYDA010000119.1 GCA_017545045.1 Prevotella sp.
CTGCTAATGGACAGCGAGAGCAGGCGGAGACCCTTCACCGTGAATATCAACAGTTCCAAGGTCTTGGCGCGCTTGACAAGGCAGCCGAAGGCCTGTATCTGTCGATGACGGGCCGTTACGACGAGGCTGTCCGCTTGTTCGACGAAACCGACTCTATGATGCGCTCCAATGGCGAGCCCATCAGCGACCTCTATGTCAAGACCTTGTTTAATTACAAGTACGATGCCCTGCAGAAGGCGGGACGCACGGCAGAGGCGTTGGCGCTGGGTGACCGCATACGTCAATTGACCGACTCCATCCGCCAGCAGGAACGGCAGGCCGACGTGGAGCAGTTGCAGGAAATCAAGCAACAGGAAGAGGAGATCATCCGTAAGCACCAGTCGCTGACCATCCATCGCATCGTCCTCATGGCCATCGTCTTGCTACTGATGATGGCCGTCTACATCATCTGGCGCGTCAACCGCTACAATCGTCGATTAGCCGAGAAGAACCGCAGCCTCTACGAGCAGATTCAGCAACGCCAGCAGGCCGAAGCCGAGGAGCAGCGACAGTTACAGGCACAGCCCGAAGAGAAACTGACGCAAAACCAACAGCTTTATCGCCGCCTGTGCGAATTGGTGAAGAACCCGGACGTATATACCGACGCTGACACCAACCACGAGACGCTGGCCCGGCTGCTGGGTACCAACTATCAGTATGTGTATGCCGCCTTGCGCGAGTGTGCCGACACCACGCCAGCCGATTACCTCAACCGCCTGCGCATACAGTACGCCGCCCGGTTGTTGGAAAAGAATGACGACCCGATAGGACTCATCATTGAGCAAAGCGGGTTTACCAACCGCACCACTTTTGCCCGTCTCTTTGCCACCTACTATTCAATGACACCGTCGGAATTTCGCAGAGCAGCGAGAGCAGAAGCGAAGTGAACTTAGCTTCTGCCGAGTCGCGACCGCGCGGAACGCAATTTCGCAAAATAGCACGTAAATAGTAGTTTTTCAAGATTTGTGGAAAACATTTCAACCAGTGGGGAAAGCCTTTCGGTTTTTCCCACTAACTTTGCTCCCGAATTCAAACATTGAAGAAAATGACGGACATCACATTTATCATCATCGGCGCCCTGGCAACGGCCTTCCTTCTATTGGCCGTACTGCTCATCCTGGGGCTTCTCTATTACCGCTGGCGACTCTCCGAAAGCCAGCACATGCTGGTGCGATTCATCCGCGAGAATTTCCGGCTGCACGAGAAATTGAATGAGAACGGTATTTATTAATTAGGTATAACAATTAAAAATTTAGCATTATGAGAAAGATTATGATGACGCTCGTCCTTTGCATAACGGTGACGACAATGGCACAGACAAACCCAGCCACCTCATGTGGAGATTCTGCCAAATTTTCAGAGTTACCGCCTTTGAGGGCCGATTTTGATGTGACCCAGCTTACCCATTCTCAACCGACACTGCTACTGGCATCTCCAGCAAGCGAACAGCACAGGGACTCCATCAATGAACAGTCGATCATGTTTCGTCACATGGGGAAAAAAGCGACATCCCACTTTCAGCTGAACTCAAGACCCAGATTACAGGCAACCGGTGATCCCATGATAGGCATTCGCGACCATATTGTAAGAAAGAGGAGAATCAATGAAGGTCAGCCGCTGCCTCCCCCGACACCAGTGATGAGAAGAAGATAAGAAATAGGAAATTTATCCATAAATAAACTAATTAAGAAAATGAAAAGAATTGTAACTATCGTAGCGCTGACATGCGCCGTGGCATTCCAGGTGAATGCACAGAACACAGTAGAAGAAAACAAGAAGATGGTGAGTACCAATCTTCAGATGGCCGAGCAGACAGTGAAGCTGGCGGATGAGAATCCAACGGATGGCCAGAAGCAGTATGCCGCAGCCACGGCGCTGGTTGGCATCGCCGTCAACACCGACGGCCAGTACGACCGCGCCATCAGTTACGCCCACAAGGCACTTGAGATTGCCAAGGCGCAAAAGGAGCGGAAGGACACACTCCTTGCCAACACGTATTCCTTGCTCAGTAACATCTACCTGATGCAGGGCAGCGTGGACAATGGCTGCGACTTTATGGAACTGGCGGTCGATGCCGCCGAGGAGCAGTTGGGCCGCTACGACGCCGCGACCATCTACAGCCGTCTTAAAACCGGTCTCACCCTCATCTCAATATACCCCGACACGCGACGCGGTTTCCTGCATGTCATGCAGGCGTTCTACGACAACGACAAGGCTCCCGTCAACAAGCGCATTAAGAACATGGATCAGTTTAACATCAGATTCAGCGTGGCTATGGAGCAGATGCTGACGGCCTATGCCAACGGAAATCGCTATGCTATCCCCGTGGTGATGTTGGACGGTGAGAAATACTACATGTTGCAGACCCCTGACTGGCATATTGGACAGCCGCTTGCGAACTGGCTATCGCCAAATATGCTGCGTAGCGAGGAAGAGAGATTGGCACACAGTGGCGAGAACATCGTCTTGATGACCGACAAGGGAGAGTTCCGCCGCCTCAGCAAGGAGGAGGGCCAGAAGGTCACGTTAGAGACCCCGGGCTTCATGTTCAATGCCTTTTCCCGTGAAATAGAGACAGCCCCCAGCGCCAGCTATCTTTGGTACCTACAGCCCCAGGTTTACAACGATACTGTCAAAAGATTCGAAGAGTTCATAAACAAATAAACAAGAAATAATGCCTCACATGGGGACAGTCCCCGTGTGAGGCGTGAACAAGGGGATAGTTCTGCGGCGATTTCTGCGGCGGTTCAGACCACCCCGCCCTTCGGGCTCCCCTCCTCGCTCGGCTTTGCCGCTTGGCTCGTCCAAGAACTCATGAGGGGAAGACAATACTACATCACCACGACTTTTACCCCATTACGGATATAGAGACCTTTGCGGGTGGGCTTTTCTATGCGGCGTCCCTGCAAGTCGTACCACGCGCCAGCCGAATTCGGAATTCGGAATTCGTAATTCTCAATTGCTGTAGCACCGCCATCGCCTATGCCTATGGAACGAGCGGCGTTGGTGGTGCCAGAGCTGGTGCCTACATTCATGTACTCCCACTTGCTGAGGATGAACAGCAGCAGGCCGTCCTTCGCATACTGGCTGAGATCGTTGTTGGAGATATAGACGCTCTTGAACCTGCCGCCCTTCAGCACCATCACGGTGGCGTCGCTGGTGCTGTTGCCAGTGCCCTCGATCACCGCCTGCAGTTTCTTCGTGCCGTCGGTGATGGCGAAGTGCTGCTTGTCCATTGCCTCGACGGCGGCGTCATAGTCTGCGTCGATGGTTTCGCCCGTGACCTCCGTCGGATCGTCCGAAGCGTCAGGCACAATGGTCAGATAGGAGGAGCTCTTGATAGGATTCCCTGAAACATCCGTCGGTCTGCCTAAGATGACGGGCTTGCCCTTAGGTGCGCCCTGCAACTGGGTCAGCTCCACCTCGCTGCTGCCAAAGGTATATCTTGATGGCAGGAAGGCGCCCATGTCGCCATCCGTCACTACCTTGCCAGAGCTTCCGTCAACTACAGCCATGTTCTCTGGAGCCACATAGTTTGTCCATGCATTGTCGCCGTCGAACAGGTTATCCAAATACGGCAGGACCTTGATAGTTACATCGACTTCTGAGGTGAATGTAGGATCGCTACCATCGGTAGCCACCACACGTACACGATAGGTCTGCTGGGTGACATAAGCCGGCAATGGATTGGCTGCTACAGTGATGGTACCGCTGTTTTTGTCAATTCTAAACTTCTTGTAGTCATTGTATGCGTCAGTAGCCTCCAGACTATAGGTAGGTTTATTGCCTTGGTTGCCGTTCTTTAAATCATCATCGGTAGCCTCTACTACGCCTACCGTGGCGCCCTGCAGTGCACATTCTACGACTGTCAACGGCTGACTCATCTCTGGGAATTCGGGCAATTCATTCATGTTCTTTACAGTGACCGTAACACTGGCCTTATCTGTAAGCTTACCGTCGGTTACTACAGCCTGGAATGAATACGAATTCTTGGTCTCGTAATCTAATCCAACGCCGTTGATGGTATAGATTTCGCCTGTAGAGTAGTTAATCATAAACGGCTCGGCATCGTCGCCCTCGAGCGAGTAATGCAGGTTATTGTGTTCACGCGTGTAGATATCAGGATCCGCTGCCTCTGCCTTGCCCAGCGATGTTGCATTTTTGGTATTTTCCCGAATCTCGAATGCATAAGATTTCTTGGTAAAGGCAGGCTTCTCGTTCACGGGGATCACACGAATCCTCGTTTCCTGAGAGATTGTGTTTGCTGCTTTGTCCGTTATTGTCAGCGTGACGTTGAAGACGGCGTCCTTTTCTGATGTCACAAAGAGGCTCTCGTAGTCCAAGTCAGCTTTGGTCTGGATGGCGAACGTGCTCTTGTGGGTGTTTGCGTCAGTAGTACCCACCTGAACCACTTCAAACAGATCGGCAGCGTCGCGCGCATCCGTCGCGTCGTTATCCGTGATGGTTATCTTCAGATTGTTCGCATCTGCCTGATCATCGTCGACAACCACAATAGCATCGCCTTCTAACTTTGTACCAGCCTCCACATTCTCCTCAACCTCAAAGACATCACCCAAAGTTACGAACTCACTGGGCTCGTTGTCGTCTATGACATTGATGGTCACATGAGCAAATGTAGAAAGCGCCGGATCCGATGTAGCACGGTCGCTAACCTTCACATCAAATTGATATTGTCTTTTTTCGCTATAACGGAGCCTTTCGTTCTTTTTGAGTTGGATTTTACCTGTGGCCTCTTCAATTTCGAACGGCAATCCCGAAGCATCAACAATAGAATAGTGAAGCGTGTTGAAGCCGCATGAATGAGAGCCCACATTGCAAGAGGCGTGCGTGTCGGGATCAGAGGCTTCGATAGTACCTATAACGGTACCACCCGCAATATTTTCATCAACAGTTTCCGTAAAATTGCTTGCAGTCGGAGGTTCATTCACATCAATAATTTCAATATATCTTGTAATAGTGAGTGTTTTAGTAGCATCCGCATTCGAGGCAGTCATTTCAACTTCATACATTGGAAAGGTTTCGCAGCGCTTACACGACGCATCTTTCGCGCACAGCGTTTCAAAATCAATCTTGGTCGGGTCTTCTAACTTAATTTCTCCAGTTGTCTCAACAGCCTTAAACACACCATAGCCACTGGCATCGCCGTTTATAGTGAAACGCACATCATCGCCCATAGCTTCAAACTTAGCCAATTCATTCTCATCAGTGATGTACTTTTTATCGAATGTCGCAGCGCTAGTACCTTTTGTAGCATCTTCTCTGATTCGGCCAGAACCTTCCGTTACCAGGTTTATGGGTGGTTCTGTAATATCCAAGACATTTACTGTCACCTCGACATCCTTAGAGAATTCTCCATCAGAAACCCCCACCAAGAAAGTGTACGACTTCTTTGCCGCATCACCATCATATTCGAATTCAGCGTTCGCGGCAGTAAAAATGCTACCATCATCCGGATCCACAACAAAGCTCTTAGAATCCGTGAGTTTTGTCCCCGTATTTCTGGTTGACATGGAGTATGTCAAAGTGCCGAAGCTCTTATTATACTTATCCTTGTCTGAGCCAGCAACTTTGCCATAGTACGCTTCGTCGGGATAATCATTGTACTTCGTAGTGCATACATGCGATAATCCCGGAGAATGCTCCTGGATATAGAATGTACCACCCGTAGCAGTGAGATCTTCATTAACATCCTGCACCGTAATCTTGGTATTGGCTGATACGGAATGGTTGTCGGTGTCAGTCACCGTGACGGTCGCAGTGAAAGTCGCATCCCCCTTACTGGAGATATATAGTTTCTCGTAGTCGAGCAGCGACTCATTCTTCACAGCGATCGCTACCGTTCTCTCACCATTGGCGTTGGCAGTCTCCTGTAAGTAGAAGATATCAGCCAGCGTCTTGCCCTTCAACTCCGTGGATACACCTGCGGCACCTGTCAGCGAGCCCGTCAGCGCGTACGTCAGTTGCTCGGCTTTGCCACCGACAACGTCGCAGTCCTTTACCGTGAAAGTGCCCAGCACCGTTCCTGTATTAGAATTCTCCGGGATGGTGTACTCGCTCTTGATGATTGGAATCACAGGCGCTTCGTTCACGTCCATCAGTTTCACGGTCACAGTGAAATCCTGGGTGAGTTCACCGTCAGAAACCGACGCGTTGAACGTCCAGATCGGCTTGGTCTCGAAGTCGAGCCTGCTTCCGTCTGTCACGATCAACTCGTTTGTGCCGTATTTGAAAACGAATGGCACGCCGGCTGTCGTCACCTTGTAGGTCAGGTAACTGCCGACCGGCACGACACCGGCATTGGTGGTGACCATGCCTATCGTTTTGCCATACCAGTCACTTCCGTCAGGCTGTTTCTCAGGCTTGGAGAACGTCTGGTCGCTGACCATGGGTGTCGCGTTATCGTCGGTAGCCTGTGCCCGCGCCGTGGTGGCCGTCAGCATCACAATTATCACTGCCAGCGCCCGCAGCGCCAGTCCCGGTTGCATCACGAAAGAATGTCTTTTCATATCGCTAGTTTTAATGGTGGGGGGTTACTGTTAATTCGGGTGCAAAGATACAAAATATTTGGGAATTATGACCACATGAAACAAAAAATAACATAAGGAATCATTGCTGTATCAAAATATTTTATTAACTTTGCAGCCTAAATGCTTATAAACCATAAATATTAGAATATGAAAAGATTTATTATTACAGCGTCTATCGCTATGGCCTTTGCCTGTGGGGCAATGGCAGGAGAGAGTGTGAAGGCTACGGTTCATGCCGACAAGGCCGGAGTCAAGATCAACAAGGAGATTTACGGACAGTTCTCAGAGCACCTCGGCTCGTGTATTTACGGCGGCCTGTGGGTGGGCGAGAACTCACAGATCCCCAACATCCAGGGCTACCGCAAGGATGTGTTCGACGCGCTGAAGGCGCTGAAGATCCCCGTGATGCGCTGGCCCGGCGGCTGCTTCGCCGACGACTACCACTGGATGGACGGTATCGGTCCGAAGGATCAGCGTCCGTCGCTGCGTAACAACAACTGGGGCGGCACCATCGAAGACAACTCGTTTGGTACGCATGAGTTCCTGAACCTCTGCGAGATGCTCGGCTGCGAGCCCTACATCTCCGGTAATGTCGGCTCAGGCACCGTGAAGGAGATGGCCCAGTGGGTGGAGTATATGACTGCCGACGGCGATACGCCGATGGCCCGTCTGCGCCGCGCCAACGGAAGAGACAAGGCCTGGAAGGTGAAGTACTTCGGCATCGGCAACGAGGCCTGGGGCTGCGGCGGTAACATGACGCCAGAATACTACTCCAACGAGTTCCGCAAGTTCAATACCTACCTGCGCGACCAGCCCGGCAACCGCCTCTACCGCATCGCCTCGGGAGCCTCCGACTACGACTACGACTGGACCACAGTGCTGATGAAGAACATCGGTCGTCAGATGCAGGGCATCTCCCTACATTATTATACTTGCTCCGGCTGGACGGGTTCGAAAGGCTCGGCCACGAAGTTCAACACCGACCAGTATTACTGGGCCCTCGGCAAGTGTACGGAGATCGAGGAGGTCATCAAGAAGCACAAGGCTATCATGGATGAGACAGACCCCGAAGGAAAGATCGGCCTGCTCGTTGATGAGTGGGGCACATGGTGGGACGAGGAGCCCGGCACCATCGCAGGACACCTGTACCAGCAGAACGCCCTCCGCGATGCCTTCGTGGCAGCCCTCTCGCTGAACATCTTCCATAAGTACACCGACCGTGTGAAGATGGCAAACATCGCCCAGGTGGTGAACGTGCTGCAGTCGATGATCCTTACCGACCAGGAGGGCACGGGCCACATGGTGCTCACACCGACCTACCACGTGTTCGAGATGTACACCCCGTTTATGGAGGCTACCTATCTGCCCATCGACCTCGAGAGTGAGGTTATGGCTGTGAGCAAGGCCTACTTCAAGGAGAAGGCCGACGCCAAGGATGCAGGCTATCGTCCCTGTCCCATGCTCTCCGCCTCTGCCGCCAAGACACAGGACGGCTCGATCGTGCTCGC
>JAFYDA010000120.1 GCA_017545045.1 Prevotella sp.
GGTGCCAGCGTAACTGAGGTTCTGCAGAACTGTGTGATCTTCAACGACCACTGCCACGATGTGGTTTACAACAACGAGGGCCGTAAGAAGAACGCCATCTACGTAAAGCACGGCGAGAAGCTGGTATTCGGCGAGAACAATGAGTTCGGACTGGTTCAGCAGGGCTTCGGGCTGAAGGTGGTTGAGATCGGTAAGGACGGTTACACCATCGACGATGTACTGGTACACGATGCTCACTGCGAGGACAACACCCTGCAGCTGAAGCTGGCCATGATGACTCCCGAGGATGGATTCCCCATCGCACTGGGTGTTATCCGCGATGTAGATGCTCCAACCTACAACGATGCCGTTCACGCCCAACTTGAAGAAGTCTCCGGCATGAAGAAATACCATAACTTCGCCGAACTCCTTGAGACCAACGACATCTGGGAAGTGAAATAATCATCTACGAGACTATGTCGCATCACGACTGCTGCGAGCACGAGCACCACCACGAGCACCACGGTGGACAACGCCAATTGTGGATGATTGCCGCCACAGTGATACTGCTTGTCGGAGCTGTCATTGTAGAGAAAAACACAGAATTGTCCACGTGGCAGTTGCTGTTGGTCTATCTTGTACCTTATTTTTTAATAGCAACAGGTACGCTGAAGGAGGCGGCTGAAGGTGTTGTCCATGGCAATCCATTCAACGAGTATCTCCTCATGTCGGTGGCCACAATCGGTGCCCTCACTATTGGCTTCCTGCCTGGGGCTGAGACAGAGTTCCCTGAGGCGGTATTCGTCATGCTGTTCTTCCAGATTGGCGAACTCTTCGAGGGCTATGCCGAGGGCAAGAGTCGCGACAGCATTGCCCACCTAATGGACATCCGTCCTGATACGGCGAGATTGGCTGATCAGGAAGAGACTGTTCATCCTGAACAGGTGCCTATGGGTGCTGTTATTGAGATACGCCCAGGTGAAAAGGTACCGTTGGACGGCGTTATCATCAATGGCGCATCGACCCTCAATACCATGGCTTTGACAGGTGAAAGCGTGCCTTGTGAAGTGACGGAAGGCGACGAGGTTATCTCAGGTTGTATCAATATGAGTGGTGTGCTACGTGTGCGCACCACTAAGACTTTTGGCGAAAGTACTGTGTCAAAGATTATCCATTTGGTGGAGGATGCCAGCGAACACAAGTCGCAGAGCGAAGCTTTCATTACTAAGTTTGCCCGCATCTATACACCCATTGTGGTTTCTCTGGCCATTGCCATCGCTATTATCCCAACACTTTTGGGAGGATTTTTTGCCACGTGGTTATACAGAGCTTTAATGTTCTTGGTTGTCTCTTGTCCTTGTGCATTAGTCATCAGTGTTCCCCTCACTTTCTTTGGCGGTATTGGCTGTGCTTCACGCAAGGGTGTTCTGGTCAAAGGAGCTAACTTTCTGGATATCCTGTCGAAAGTCGACACAGTCGTTTTTGACAAGACAGGTACACTTACCTATGGACGCTTTGCTGTAGAGGCTGTTCATCCCGACATCTGCGACGAGAACCAACTACTGCATTTGGCCGCCCATGTGGAGCATTTCTCTAACCACCCCATCGGCACCGCCCTGCGCGATGCCTTCCCCGATGAAGCTACTGACGGTTGCGTGGTGAGTAGCGTTGAGGAGGTGGCAGGCAAGGGTATCCGAGCCAAAGTGGACGATAAGGTAATCTGTGTGGGTAATACAAAGATGATGGAATGGGTGGGTGCCCAGTGGCACGACTGTGACAATGATACCGGAACCATCATCCATGTGGCTATCGATGGCACGTATGCCGGACATATCGTCATCAACGATGTAGTGAAGAGCGACAGCAAAGAAGCTATTGCTCGTCTGAAAGCGTTAGGCGTGAAGAAGACCATCATGCTAACAGGCGACCGCAAGGATGTTGCCCATCGGGTAGCCCAGAAACTGGGCATTGATGAATATCACGCTGAGCTGCTACCAACTGATAAAGTAACAATTATTGAGGAGAAACTATTCTCTGACACCCTTTCCCCTGTTTCTATCGCCTTTGTAGGCGACGGTATCAACGATGCCCCTGTATTAGCCCGTGCTGACGTGGGCATTGCCATGGGTGGACTTGGTAGCGATGCTGCCATCGAGTCCGCTGATGTCGTGCTGATGGACGACCAACCGTCGAAAATTGCCACCGCCATCCTCATTGCCCGCCGCACACTATCCATAGCGCGCCAAAATATATGGTTTGCCATTGGTGTCAAAGCTCTTGTCCTCATTTTAGCTACCTTCGGTCTGGCTACGATGTGGCTCGCTGTCTTTGCTGACGTAGGTGTCACCATTTTAGCAGTTCTCAATGCTATGCGTGCCTTGGGGGTGGATAATGAAAAATAGCGCACTGTGTCCTGGAAATTTGCAAACTCAACATGGCAATCTTTCGTGTATCCATAAAATAGTAGGAAAGATTTTGCATATTAAACCATTTGTTATTCGAAATAACACGATTTTTAGCATCAGTCTGCCCAATTTTTTGTACTTTTGCAGGCGTTTTTCGAAAACCTAATTTTAATCAAAAGAAATGTTTCATATTTACGAAGGATTCCATCTCGTTGAGACGTACCACAAAATGCGCCATCAACGGAAGTATCATCCAGAAAATGGTATCAAACGTGTAATAAAGATTACGCTCGTGGCACTCGTCACTCTTCTGCTCTGGAACATACCGTCGGAGTGGTTCGGCATCCAAAACCTGACCGTCATCCAACAGCGTATCATCGCCATCTTTGCATTTGCTACGCTGATGTGGATACTGGAGATTGTTTCGTCATGGGCCACGTCAGTGGCGATTATCGTATTGATGCTATTGTTCTGCACGGACAGCGGTATCCTGCCGATGGTGAACGAGGAGGAAGTGGGTACGCTATTATCTTATAAAGGTGTGATGGCAACCTTTGCTGACCCTGTGATAATGCTGTTTATCGGTGGTTTCGTGCTGGCGATTGCTGCTACGAAAACGGGGCTTGACGCACAACTCGCGAAGGTGCTGCTGAAACCCTTTGGTACGAAGAGCGAGATGGTGCTGTTGGGCTTCCTGCTCATCACGGGTCTCTTCTCGATGTTCGTATCGAACACGGCAACGGCAGCTATGATGCTGACGTTCTTGACTCCCGTGTTCCGTCAGTTGCCGCCTGAGGGTAAGGGCCGTATTGCACTGGCGATGTCGATACCTGTGGCTGCCAATCTGGGTGGTATGGGCACGCCTATCGGTACACCACCGAATACAATTGCCCTGAAATACCTGAACGACCCCGAGGGCCTGAACCTCGGATTGGGCTTTGGTCAGTGGATGATGTTCATGTTTCCGCTGGTCATTGTACTACTATTCATCAGTTGGCGCCTCCTGCTGAGGTCCTTCCCTTTTACCCAGAAGACCATCGAACTGAACATTGAGGGTGGCATGAAGAAGGACTTCCACGCCAACGTGGTGATTGTCACATTCTTCATCACCGTAGCGCTCTGGCTGCTTGACAGCGTAACAGGCATCAATTCCTACACAGTGGCCATGATTCCATTTGCCGTATTTGCCGTGACGGGCGTCATTACCAAGCGCGATCTGGAGCAGATTAACTGGAGTGTCATCTGGATGGTGGCAGGTGGTTTTGCCCTTGGCTACGGCCTCAACAAGTCGGGACTGGCTGAGAATGCCGTCGCAAGTATCCCCTTCGGAGAGTTCTCACCACTGCTCATCCTGCTGCTTGGTGGTGTCATCTGCTACGCCCTCTCCAACTTTATCTCGAATTCTGCCACGGCAGCCCTGCTGATGCCTATACTGGCGATTGTCTGCGGTGCAATGGGTGACAAACTCACCCCCATCGGCGGTACGCCCACCGTTCTGATTGGTGTGGCCATCGCCGCCTCGTCAGCCATGATTCTGCCCATCTCCACGCCACCGAACGCCCTGGCCTTCGCCACGGGTTTCGTACAGCAGAAGGATATGGCGAAAATGGGTGTCTTGATGGGTGTTATCTCAATGATATTCGGCTTTGGGCTTGTCTACCTAATGGGTACATTACACTGCATTTAAACTGCATCGTAGCCTGTAGTGGCTATCATGCGCTTTACGTCTTCAATATTCAACTCGGAAAAACCGTTCTTCTCCAGATCACAATGTCTCTGGTCAAGGACGGCTTGTTCGTGCTTATCATTCTTATAGGTCACAAACTTGCCCTTAGCCTCAGCAATCATCCAGCCTGCAAGAGCTACAATAACAAAAGATGCAATAGCAATGATAGTTGTCATAATTTATGTTTTTTTTGCTAATTATTTGACTTAATAGACCATGTTTCCCGTAGGATAAAGATACCAGTCCAAAGCCGTCCCGGAGTTGGATGCCCAATTACCAAATGCATGTTTATCCGTCATGTAAGCACCAAAAAGTGCCCCCTCTTTGGCAAAGCCTATGTTGACCCCATCTAACGGATAGCGGAACGAGCCGTCAGGAACCACTATAGCCCACGGAAGAATGGTAGCATTTACAGGTTGTACATAGTCGTGCAGAGCTGTCACTGACCTGTAACGATAAGCAGCATGTACTTCCATAAATGCACCCATATACTCCACAATGATAAACGGATCGAGTAAATTAAGAGTGAAATAGTCAAGCTGAGCGGACTCCTTGAATGTAACAACATAGGAAATAGTCCTAGGGCTCATCATGTCATGCTCAGAACTGGTCGTCTTTGACACGTTATATTTGTAACGGGGAATATAGCCCTCGCTTGCATAATGTGCAACACCTGTAGCCCAGTGGGCATCTTCAAATAGGTTGATGACCGCCGCGTTATCAATGCCTCTTACCAATAATTCATTGCCGTCAATAAAAGGTAATGATGATTTCTTATAGCCATCATCAAACGTCTCGCCATCTATAGTTGTAACACTTATGATATCATCGTACTTGTAATTCTCCATCCGTATCCCCGCTGCTACTTGGGAAAGCGAACCAACGGCAGCAAGCGTGATATTCAACATTATCTGATTTTTTGCCGCCCGCTCTATAGATATTCTCAAGACAACGTCATTATAGTCATAGTCACCAGGCTGTGGCATTTCATCTTCAAAACAATAAGAGAAAGACTGGTTTCCTATCAGACGGTTATCAACCACAGCCTGAGTCGCCAAAGGATGAGAAAAGCCTATGGTACGCTGGTCTTTGCTGAACTCCACTAATGTATATGTACCGTTAGCATCTATCCGCGCTGCATAAAAATTTGTAAGTAAGCTTGGTGCAACAAACGATACATACTTTTTCTCTTTTGCAGACATTGGGAAATCCCCTAAGATGACTGCACGCTCACCAGCAGCAGGATTAGCGCTCAATATCTGAAGCCTGCGAATTTCAGTAGACGAAGTACCAGCTTCAACCGTAATGTAATAAGACGAAGTCAAATCCCATGCATGAGATTCATCGATGTTGTTTACTGGCTGCGCTATTTCTACAATTTTCTTATAGTCCTCCGCGTCAAACATATCTTTGTTACACGATGCTGTCAATAAAAAACCTATGATTAGAAGACAAATTTTGAAACGATTCTTTCCATACATATTTTAGCGTTTTGTTGCCAAAATTACAAAAATATCCGCACAAAAAACTAACAAGACTCCTGATTTTAATAATTTTAACTCAATAATGGTGCAACTTACGAATATTTTAATTAATTTTGCATCGTAAATTCGAATTTCAATAAAGTTACGTAACAAATGAAGAAGATTTTGACGAGAGGGGCTGCTGCGCTCGTCCTGGGTGGATGTATAGCCAGTTGCTCACATGATGAAGTAGACTATTCAGCTTATGTGGATAATAAGCTGAAGGCATACCAAGAAGTCTTCGTGGATGCCTATGGTAAAATTGACCCTAACCAAAACTGGGGGTTCGGGACTACAAGCAAAGCTTCACGCCAATTGACACGTGCCATTGACCTTTCATTTTCAGAACCATTTACCTTTCCACCCGATGCTGCCGCAGACAAGTTTCTTGCGGATGTGCCAGAAGGTGTCCGTTCTTACACAGAAGTGGCAGGCGAATATCAGACAGGTTATGCCAATGGCACCAGTTATCTTGACCCGTCATGGACGCAAGAGGTGAATGTCTGGGGCGCTTGGGACGGTTCCAAGACCAGTGGCGGTATCCTTTACATTAAAGGCTACAACGATTTTTCTGAAAGGAAATTCTATGTTGCAAGCAATACCGAGGTGTACTTGGTCGAAGGTGCTACGCTGGTGTTAAACAATTCTAATGCAAATAATTTACAAGAGAATTGTAAATTCTACGTTGCGAAGGAAGCCAATATCATCACGTCAGGCGAACTGATGCTTAACAAAGGCTTACACATCTACAACCATGGTTATATTGAGGCTGCTAAGTTGTCGACCAACAACAATAGCGTGCTGATAAACAAAAGCACGGTGTCTGTTACTGGAAAAATCTCTGTTGAGAACGACCTTTCCGTCATCATTAACGACGGAGAGTTGACAGCAAGATCACTGAACACAGCAGGTAGTGGCAAGTTCCAGAACAATGGAGCCACCACCATCAGCGACACAACGATGGTGAACAGCAACAATAACACATGGATTAACAATGGCCAGTATCAGACAGGTTATTTTATATATAACGCTGCCAGTGATCAAGTCATCAATAATTGCCAACTAATTGTAGATGAAGAATTCGACATCAACCTCGGCGACAATCCTGGAAACGGTTGCTTCCGTATGGACGCTGGCGCTGGTGTTGTCACTAAGTATTTTAACGGCGGTGGCATTTGGGATGGTTTCAATGGAGGTCCGTTCTACATTTATATGGGATCAGGCTCCGTATTCAAAGTGACGGAAACAGCTACGATGAGTGCAACTAAGGCCAACTATGGTATTTACAATTTAGGCGATGACTGGGCAGTGTTCCAAGCCAAGGACATTGTTGCTGGAGCCGACGGGCAGGGCTATGAGGTGACTTATGGTGGAAAATTGGGAATCATTGCAGAATCGCATTTCGCCAATGGATTGTCTGGGGAGTATCCCTACATTGATTTTAAATACGGTTGTTCAGAAGACAATATTTACGCAGAGGGCTTCAATACCGGCAAACCGACAATTTCTATTGAGCCTTCAACATGTAATCCCGGTTTCCCTGGGGGTGGCTCTTCTGATACGGGAATCACCATTCCCGTTGATCAGGGAGAATCTTCCGGCGATCAGATTACCATTGAAACCACAACAGAATATTACGAAACGAAGGAGCTCATTGAACAAGGACGCGTATTCTGTGAAGACCTCGGAAAGATTAGTTCTAACGACCTCGACTTCAACGATGTCGTGTTTGATGCCTATGTCTACAGAATTGTACCGAGTGTCCGTACCATTGTGGCTGAAGACGGTGAGACGGTTAGCGACGAGACGGTAGAGGACACCCCAGCTTATAAAACGACCATCGTACTATTGGCAGCCGGCGGAACGTTGCCCCTCTCTATTGCCAACAGTTACGAAGTTCACAATGTGTTGGGAGGTAACTCATCGTCCACCATTATCAATACTATCGACGATGCCACGAATGCGTATGGTAACAACTGGGTCGTCAACGATCCCGTTGTCTTGGGCACCGATTTTACTTATGAGAGCATTATTGAGATTCCCATCCGCGTCCAATATAGCAATGGAACGACACTGGAGTTAGACGCCACGACAGGATGGGCTCCTCACAAGATTCTGACTCCTATCGGCACAAAATGGGCAAAGGAACGCGTGAAGATAGATGCTGCCTATACCAAGTTCCTTGATTATGTAGAATACTCAGAAGATTGCTGGAATAGCGATTTCGAAGAGAGCAATCTTTACATCCATCCGAAGGACAACTACGGGCCGCTCTCCATGGATCCTGTCACTACTCTCAAATCCACTGAGGGTCCGGTAATAACTTATCGTGACAAAGGCACTTCCACAACATCTGGTGGTTATCAAGGCGAGCCAGTACTTTCGCGCCGACTCCGCTAATGTCTAACTCCTAAAAACGAGAACTACGATTATGAAGACAAAGAATATTTTCAGAATGTTTCTCCTGGCAGTGACACTGCTGGTGGGAGTGAATGGTTTGAGGGCAGAAATCATCAACCTGTGGAAAGGTGATGCTACTTATAATACCATAACAATTACCAAAGACAAGTTTGCAAGCTACACCTCGGCAAAACAACTATTGGTGTATGCAGGAAATGCAAACGTTCAATTTGTGACTACTAAAAATGACAATGACTGGTTGTGGTCAAGCGACGATTGGAATCCCTGGATCTACAACGGGAACCGATATTACAACGCTCCCGAGGGACGCTATGAACTTCCAATAAATGATGGTATTCTGGCCAGACTTAAATCAGACGGTTTTAGAGTTCTAAATCTTGGTACGTGGTCTGCTGGATGTTCACAGATTGACATAGAGATTGAAGGCAGTGGAAGTGACCCAACACCTACAAAGACCGACATCACACTGACCTTCTCGTCATCGACAGCCGAGGCGACCATAGGTGAGTCTTTCACTGCTCCGACACTGACAGCCACTGCGGGTGACGAAACCGTGACGGGCCTGGCCTATTCTTTTAGTTCTTCAGACGAAGGCGTAGCTACAGTAGACAACAGCGGTAACATTACCTTGGTTGCTGCTGGTACGACAACCATCACTGCCGCATTTGCAGGCAATGACAGCTACAATGAAGCTACGGCAAGCTACGAACTGACAGTCAGCGAAGCCGAAATACCTGACACCCCTATAGAAACCGTCACTGCTACTATATCTTCGTCCACGGGCTATGCCACATTCTGCAGCGATAAAGACCTCGACTTTTCGACTGTCAAGACATTGAAAGCCTACATAGCTAAGGAGGTGGCCGACAATGAGGTGAAAATGGTACGGGTTTCCAAGACGGTAGCGGCAGGCACAGGTCTGGTTCTCAAAGGAGCCACTGCTGAAATTCCCGTTGCCGAAACAGGGATATCTTATTCTGATAATCTGCTTGTTGGCGTCTTAGGCGGCGAAACAACCATCAACTCCAGTAATCAATATGTACTGGTTGACAAAGATGGTACGGCTAAGTTTGCCGACACAGCAGGTAATGCCGCCAATGTCCCTGTTGGCAAGGCTTATCTGGAAGTGACTTCTGGAAGCCGTATTCTCTTTTTCTCCTTTGATGATGACGCGACTGCTATTTCGTCGGTCAACATGCAGGCTAAGCAAACCGTCTATAACCTGAAAGGCTTACGCGTAGAGAACCCACAGCGCGGACTCTATATCGTCAATGGGAAAAAAGTTATAAAATAATAAGGTTGAATCTATAAAACAACAGGAAAATGATAAAGAAAAATATCTTTGTAGGTGTATTGCTTATTGCAGCGAGCGCAGTTACCACCAGTTGCTCGCATGACCTTGATGACATGACACCGCAGCAGCAGGCCGTAGACACCTACAAGCGTATCTTTGTGGAGACATTTGGCAAACCCGCAGCTAATCACACATGGGGTTTTGAACCCATTGTACAGTCGGCCACTTCGCGCATGCTAACACGTGCTGAGAATGCCAACGGCAACGAGTGGGCAGACATTAAGAATTCTACAGGCTATGGTGGCTGGTTGGTTCCTGACACTTTGACGGAAGGACAGAAAGAACGTGTAAGAAAATATTTTCAGGCTAATCCTAACCTTACCTTTGAAGATCCTCATCTGGAGAATTTCTTTGTACAGCAAGTTTACAAAGGAGCGACAGAACCAGGCCCGAACTCCACTGAAATAGTAACTGCAGCTAACGGCACACAGTACACCAGTTCTAACATGAACCTCATGACTGTCGGCGAGGCCAACGTACATATCAACAATTTCAACTATGGCGACTGTAGCGTCTACGGCAATGTGCTTGATAACGGATCAGACATCCTGGCCGGAAAGACGAGCTACCATGCAGACAAGATTATGCTGATGGTTGACATTGATGACACCTCATGCTTCGGATATCATGAGACAGGTGGCAGCAAGCACCATAACGACAAGGCCGCACTGGTGGGTGCTGAGGTCATTGATGCGTGGGCAGCAGAGAATGGCAATCCAGGAGAGCCCGTAGTTGACAAGTGGAATCGTTCGTTCCTGGGGTACGACCTTGAATTGCTGAATAGTGAAGATGTTCAGAAAGATCAGCCTACAATGAAATACAACGACGGTCCAGAGAGCTATAACTATGCAATGGTGGACGGCGAAGTTATTTCCATCAATGGCAATGATGAGATAATCTTCAATGAAAAGACCGTTGGCTACGTCTCTACAAATACCAATATGTACAGTGTATCAGAGAAACTGACCATCGGCGATGGCGATATTCAGCAGGAATATCGTGTGGACGGAGCATATATGGGTAAGTATTTCAACCTGGACAAGATCAACGAACTGCTGGCTGACGGTTTCCTGCCTGTTCGCGACAAGAATCTTCGCGAATGGGTGAAAGTGACGGGTAGCGACGGTTACTTCTCTGACTGGATTGTCACGCTGACCAAGGCAGAAAGGATTGATGGTGAACCAGAAGAGACGTGGAGCGAGTGGGTACGCATCATCGCTGAAGACCTTAGCGTCACTCAGCGCACCGACTTCGACTTCAACGATGTCGTGTTTGATGTACGCATCAATACCACAGAAGGCAGAGAAGGCTCTAAGGCTCAGATTAAGTTAAAGGCAGCTGGTGGTACACTGCCCTTGACCGTAGGATGGAGTGGCGAAACCGGGACGAGCTATGCAGCATACGAAGTACACAATATGTATGGTGTAGCCACAAACGTCATGGTGAACACACATGCCAAGAATGGTGTTGACGGCAAGGCCGATGTCATTAAGACGCTGACGGGTACGTTCAGCAGTGCCAATGATGTGAAAGTAATGGTTCAGAAGTATGGCGAATGGACTGAGATTACTGCACACACAGGTGAACCCGCTAGCAAAATACAAGTGAAGACCACCTATGTGTGGTGTGATGAGCGCGATGACATCAGTAAAATCTACGATGGTTCAGTCTATCCGAAGAGTTTCACCGACTACGTATCTGACCCAAGTGTCGCCTCAGACTGGTACGAGGAATAATTCTGTCATCCATTTAATAATCATACAATTAACACTATAATAGATCTATATTATGAAAAGGTATTTATTGATTGGAATCGCAGCATTGGCAATATGTGCTGGATTTACAAGCTGCTCGAAAAATGATTTCGAGCCGATGACACAGGCCCAGATAGATAAGGCCAAGTACGAACAGATATTCCTTGATTATGTTGGAGGATCTATTGCTCCAGGCCAGACATGGGGATTTGGTACCGTTAACACTTCACGGGCATTTACACGTGCAAACGCCTTAATCGACGGTGATCCTTTTACATTTGAGAATACTGACACCTATTATATTAATAGTGAAGCAGAAATTCCGGCAACAGCCAAGACTTATGACGAAGCAGTTGCAGCAGCAACCACAGTTTATAGTTGGGGATCTTATTTCGATGAGAATAAATTCCAGGATGCCAAAGAAGTCAAACTTCCTGAGGGTACATACGCTATTCATTGGTGGGCGAATTCACATACGCTTTACGTAACAGGCAATGTTACATTGAATGTGAACGGTGCCAAATCCATCAATAATGCCCGTATATATCTGTTGCCTGGTACGACATTGGATTTCAACATGGACAACTTTATCAACAATCTGGAAATCTATGTTGCCAGTGGCGCTACTCTGAACTATAATGCAGAGAAATTATATAAGCAGGATGGTGGCGGTAAGATCTACAACCGCGGTACTGTCAACGTTCCCGACAACTTCGAGATTAACCAAGACGCTATTGTCTATAACGAGGGAATTATTAATGGTAAGGATTTCACCAGCAAGCCTGGTGACGGGCATGCTTCATTCTTATATAATTATGGCGAATTGAAGCTGGAAGGCGATATGATTCTGAATAGCTGTGCAAACTTCTATAATGAAGGTGTCGTAACCGTAGCAGGCAACACGGAGGCAACCCAGAAGGATATCTGGTGGATAAACAAGGGTAACTATACGACAAACACGCTGACCCTGCATCCATGGAACAAGACATTCTATAACTATTGCCAGTTATTGGTTGTCGGCAACGCTCATCTGTTTAATGGTGAATTTACTTTGATGGATAACAGCTATATGGAGTGCGCAACAGCTGAATTTGACAATTTTATTGTGAACTTAGGCTCTAATACTGGTATGAACGTGAAAGGCAATACTAATTGGTTAGCTCAGGCTGATGGTACTTATCAGGGATTCCGTACTACCGGTAGCAATTCATACGTCCGGATGGCAGGTAAAGCAACCATTGCTTCTCACAAAAAGACTCTAAGCATTTCAGAAGGCATCACCTACGCTATTGGTGAGATTGAGATTATCAAAGGCGGTGCTGTTGTGACAGAAGAAGAACTTCTTGCTAATGGCGACGGTGACTATCCTGTACTAGATTTACAGGGTACGGCATGTCCGATAGAAAGCCTAAACGCCACTCCAAACGAAGAGGACTGCGGTGCTACATGGACTATCGGTGACGAACCCGGTGACGAACCCGGTGACGAACCCGGTGACGAACCTGGCGATGAACCTGGTGATGAACCCGGCGATGAACCTGGCGACGAACCTGGTGATGAACCTGGCGACGAACCTGGTGATGAACCTGGTGACGAACCTGGTGACGAACCTGGCGATGAACCCGGTGACGAACCTGGTGACGAGCCTACGGTTGGCGACCTTCGTATCATGGGTGAGGATCTGAGTGCCAGTGAAGCCGGCGACTTCGACTTCAATGATATTGTTATCGACGTGAAGTACGATGCCTCTAATGCTATCGTTATTCTGCGTGCCGCTGGTGGAACACTGCCGCTGCGTATTGCAGGAAATGACGAATTTGAGGTTCATAAGCTCTTTGGTGTACCTGTACAGACGATGGTCAACACCGCTGTTGGCCAGCATTATGCAAAAGAACCTGTAGAGATTCAGCTTCCCTTCGGCGTCACATCTTCTGCTGAAGCCAAGAATATCAAGCTTGAAGTCAAGAAGAACGGAGAGTGGATTGAGCTTACAGCCGAGGTTGCAGAACCTGCATCCAAACTGGCTGTAGGTGTCGACTGCGAATGGCTCGACGAACGTACCAGCATCAAGGATGTCTACACAGACTTCGTTGAGTGGGCGACAAAGAATCCCAGCATGTCAGAATGGTGGAAGTAATAATCATCAAATACTTATTAAATATCCTTTAATCAAGAAAGTGGTTGCGTGATGCGACCACTTTTTTTTGCTCAATCAAAAAAAACTTTGTAACTTTGTGCCCGTTATGGTACTAAATTATATTTGGATTGCATTTTTCCTTGTAGCCTTTGTCGTGGCTACTATAAAACTGGTGTTTTTGGGCGACTTCGACGTATTCCCGGCCATGATGGATTCCACGTTCTCGTCTTCGAAGACTGCGTTTGAAATATCACTGGGCCTCACTGGTGTTCTGGCTCTGTGGCTCGGAATCATGAAGATAGGTGAACGCGGTGGTGTGGTCAACGTGCTGGCACGTTTATTAAGCCCCGTCTTCGTAAGGCTGTTCCCCGACATTCCCAAGGGACACCCCGTAACGGGCAGTATATTCATGAATATAGCAGCCAACATGCTGGGTCTTGACAATGCCGCCACACCACTTGGTCTGAAGGCCATGGAACAGTTACAGGATCTCAACACGAAGAAAGATACAGCCTCAAACCCCATGATTATGTTCCTCGTGCTGAACACCAGCGGACTGACGCTCATTCCCATCAGCATCATGGTTTACCGTGCCCAAATGGGAGCCGCGCAGCCTACCGATATTTTCATTCCCATTCTGCTTGCAACATTTTTTTCGACTCTGGCAGGCATCATTATCACCTCACTTTATCAGCGCATCAGCCTCATCAACCGTACCATGCTCCTGACACTTGGTGGAGCCTGCACTGTTATTGCTGCTGTTATCTGGGGCTTCGGTCAGTTGGACTCCGTGATGATGAATAAGGTGAGCACCACGGTAGCCAACATTATGCTGATGACCATCATCATCGGTTTCATATTAGCAGGCATGCGCAAACGGGTGAACGTCTACGATGCTTTTATCGAGGGAGCGAAAGACGGCTTTACCACAGCTGTGCGCATCATTCCATATCTGGTGGCTATTCTCGTGGGTATCGGTGTGTTCCGGGCTTCAGGGACTATGGACATACTCATCGACGGTGTGGAGTGGACTATTGGAGCCTGTGGACTGGACACCGACTGGGTCGGTGCATTACCAACGGCACTGATGAAACCGTTGTCGGGCAGTGGTGCCCGCGGTATGATGGTCGATGCGATGACTACCTACGGTGCCGACTCGTTCATCGGACGTCTGTCGTGTGTCTTCCAAGGCAGCACCGACACCACCTTTTATATATTAGCGGTCTACTTTGGCTCGGTAGGCATCCGCTATACACGCCACGCCGTAGCCTGCGGACTATTAGCCGACCTGGCAGGCGTCATTGCGGCTATCGCCATTTGTTATATGTTTTTTGGATAAGATATGGCAAACTTAAAGTCATTGGCCAAGGATACGGCCATTTACGGGCTCTCAAGCATCATTGGCAGGTTTCTGAATTATCTGCTTGTACCACTCTACACCGCCCATCTTTCTGCAGCGTCAGGCGGCTACGGCATCATCACCAATATGTACGCCTACGTGGCTTTGGTGCTCGTTCTCCTTACTTTTGGCATGGAGACTACCTACTTTCGTTTTACCAACAAGACGCATACCGATTCTCAGACGGTCTACTCCACGACGCTCATCAGTGTAGGTGCAGTATCCGCACTTTTTGCCGCTCTGGTCATTCTGTTCATTACGCCCGTCAGTCAGATCATGGGATATGGCGACCATCCGTCATACGTCTGGGTGATGGCACTGACGGTGTCCATTGATGCCTTCCTCTGCATTCCCTTTGCCCATTTGCGTCAGCAGAAGAAGGCCATCAAGTTTGCTGCCCTCAAGTTGCTCAACATTGTCGTGAGCATATTCCTCAACATTGTCTACTTTGCCTGGCTTGACGGCAACGATGTAGGGTATGCCTTCTACATCAACCTCTTCTGCACAGCCATGCTTGCCGTATGTCTTATGAGCGAGTACACTGGTTTCCGCTGGCGACTTGACACTAAACTGCTGCGCACCATGCTCAGCTATTCGTGGCCCATTCTCATTCTCGGTATAGCAGGCATTCTGAACCAGACGGCCGACAAGATGCTCTTCCCCTATATCTACGAAGGCAGCGACATGCTTGAACAGCTCGGTATCTACGGTGCCTGCTCGAAGATAGCGATGATTATGGCCATGATAACCCAAGCCTTCCGCTTTGCCTACGAGCCCATTGTCTTCGCAGGTGTGAAAGACAAAGGACAGCATGAGATGTACGAACAGGCGATGAAATACTTCATCATCTTTACCCTGCTGGCGTTCCTCATGGTGGTAGGCTATCTCGACCTCCTGAAATATATTGTTAGAAACCCAGACTACTGGGTAGGCTTGCGGGTAGTGCCCATCGTCATGGCCGCCGAGATTATGATGGGCGTCTATTTCAACCTGTCGTTCTGGTACAAGATTATTGACAAGACCATTTGGGGTGCATGGTTCTCCGGCATTGGTTGTGCGGTGCTGCTGGCTGTCAATTTCATCTTCGTCCCCAAGTATGGCTATATGGCCTGTGCCTGGGGCGGCGTGGCTGGCTATGGAGTGGCCATGGTCACTTCCTATTTTGTAGGTCAGAAGTACTATCCGCTCAACTATCCATTGAAGGACATCGCTATCTATACCATTGCCGCCATCGTCTTTGTGGCAGTAATGCTGCTCATTAAGGAGCAGCCGCTGTGGCTGTCACTCACCGTCAACACGGTTCTTATTCTGCTCTACCTCGCCCTTATCATCAAGCGCGATTTGCCCTTAGAGAAACTGCCTGTCATCGGAAAGAAATTCAGAAAAAACAAATGACGTCTTATGAAAAAGCTACTGCTTGCCTTTTTGGTCTCATTGGCCATGACCACCGCCCACGCTGATGAAGGTATGTGGACCCTCTATAATCTGCCGAATGCCATCTACAACCAAATGCAGATGGAGGGTTACCAGCTGCCCTACGACAAACTTTATCAGGCTGACGATGCCATCATGAAGGCCGTCGTCAACTTCTCCGGTTACTGCTCGGGCGTGGTTGTGTCGCCTGAAGGTCTTGTCTTTACCAACCATCACTGTGGCTTTGAGAGCATCCGTTCCCATTCCACCGTTGAGCACGACTACATGCTCGATGGTTTCTACGCCAAGTCGTATGATGAGGAACTGCCGAATGAAAACATGTTCGTCTCATTCATGGTGGAGCAGAAGGATGTCACTGAGCAGGTTCTGGCCAATGGCTTTGAGAGGAAGACGAAGATACAACAGCAGATTGTCCTTGATTCCTTGGAAAGAGTGTGGCAGGATGATGTCCGCAAGAACGACTCTACCCTGCGCGTTGAAATAAAGCCTTTCTACGAGGGCAACCGCTACTTCGCCACCACCTATCGCGACTTCCGCGACTTGCGTCTCGTCTTCGCCATCCCCAAGTCGATGGGTAAGTTCGGCGGCGAGACCGACAACTGGATGTGGCCGCGTCAGACCTGCGACTTCTCCGTCTTCCGCATCTATGCCGCCCCCAATACCAACGGCCCCGCGAAGTATTCGAAGGATAACGTGCCTTATCACCCACAACACTGGGCCCGCGTGTCGGACGAAGGCTATAAGGAGGGCTCCTTTTCGATGACAATGGGCTATCCCGGCAGCACTTCGCGCTATCTGTCGAGTTTTGGTATTCAGGAACGTTATGTCCAGAATGCCATCCGTGCCCAAGTGCGTGGTGTGAAGCAGGAAGTGATGAAACGCCACATGGACGCCTCTGAGGCAGTGCGCATCAAGTACGACTCCAAGTATGCCCAGTCGTCGAACTATTGGAAGAACTCCCTTGGTATGAACAAGTGCATCGATTCCATCAACCTCATCGGTCAGAAACAGCAGTTCGAGGAGCAGATCCGCCGTTGGCAGGACTCCACCGGCATGTTCAAAGACCAGCTCGACTTCCCGCGTCTGAAGCATCTCTACGCCAAGCGCCTGAAGACCAGCAAGGCTATCATGTACTTCAACGAGACCTTTCGTCGTACCGACGAACTGTCTGTCCGTGCCCAGTATGTCCATAACGGTGCCCAACCCGTAGGTCACGGCAAACGTCAGCATATCAACATCAAGGATAATAGTGAGACATGGGACTTCGACACCGACCGTGAAATTCTCGGGACATTACTTACGAACTACCGTGAGAAAATGACCGACAAAGATTATCTTCCTGACTTCTATAAGACCATTGACAACCGTTTCGGTGGTGACTGCAAGAAGTATGCCGACTACCTATACACCCGCTCCAAGCTCATGAAGAAGGGTAAACGCCTCTATCCCAACAAGAAATCGTTTCTTAAAGACCCAGGCGTTCAGTTCGGTCTCGAACTGACGGAAATCATCGCCAACATGCGCAACGAGTACATGGACGTGAGTGACAGCATCAGCACGCAGGAACGCTACCTCTGTGCTGCTAAGCTGCGCATGGAGGAGGACATGCCCCACTATAGCGATGCCAACTTCACCATGCGTCTCAGCTACGGACAGGTCAAGGAATACCGCCTCAGAAACTGGCACTCAGGCTATCGCACGACAGCCCCCAGCATGGTGGAGAAGATGAAGAGGGGCGACTCCATTGAGGATTACAAGGTGCAGCCTGAGATGATAGACCTCATGCAGCAGGCTGGTAACATGCCCCTTTGCTTCCTCACCACCAACGACATCACCGGCGGCAACAGCGGCTCACCCATGTTCGACGGTCAGAACCGCCTCATCGGTCTGGCTTTCGACGGTAACTGGGATTCACTGTCGAGCGACATCTTCTTTGATTCACAACTGGCCCGCTGCATCGGTGTCGACATCCGCTACGTCCTCTTCATGATGGACAAGTGGGGGCACGCCGACCGTCTGCTGGAGGAAATTCGGAATACAAATCCCAAAAACTGAACATATATGAAGACCGTCAACATCGCCATCTTTGTGTCGGGTAGCGGCACTAACTGTGAGAACTTGATTCGCTATTTCAGCGGGTCAGACTGCGTTAACTGTGCACTTGTCGTCAGCAACAAAGCCGATGCCTACGCCCTGGTACGCGCAGGAAATTTAGGCGTGAAGACTGCCGTAGCTTCCAAGACCCAGCTCAACGATGCCGACTTCATGTTGCCCCTGTTCCGCGCACACGACATCCATTTCATCGTGCTGGCCGGCTTCCTGCCGTTGGTGCCCAACTTTCTCATCGAGGCTTTTCCGCGCCGCATCATCAACCTGCATCCGGCACTCTTGCCAAAGTACGGCGGCAAAGGCATGTGGGGGCACCACGTGCATGAGGCCGTGAAGGCTGCCGGCGAGACAGAAACCGGCATGACCGTCCACTGGGTGACACCCGTCTGCGATGCCGGCGAAATCATTGCGCAGTACAAGGTAGCCTTGTCTGCCGACGACACCGCCGATGACATCGCGGCTAAGGAACACCAGCTTGAAATGGAGTATTTTCCCAAAATAGTAGAAAGCATCCTCAAAAACACCTTCTGCCTATGAGAAAAGTAACCCTACTGCTCATCACCCTGTGGTGGGCAACTGAGATGGCACTGGCTCAATACACCAACATAACCAACCTGCCCACTGTCTACATCGAGACTTTCGACGGACGAGGCATTTCCAGTAAGACGGAATACAAATACTGCCGCCTGCACTACGTTGACGAGGAAGGTCAGGTGAGCCACTATGACTCGGTATCCATCCGTGGTCGTGGCAACTCCACCTGGAGCATGTCGAAGAAACCCTACCGGATCAAGTTCAACACCAAGGAGAAATTTCTGGGCAAGGGCTATGCCAAAGCCAAGAAGTGGACACTGCTGGCCAATGCTGCCGACAAGACGATGATGCGCAATGCCCTGACGTCGGCCCTTGGCAAGTTCACCTCGCTGAAGTTCAATCCCGCCGCCAAGTTTGTCGACATGGTGCTCAATGGTAGCTATGTGGGGACTTACCAGATTAGCGACCAAGTCGACGTGCGCCCCCACCGCGTCAACATCACCGAGCAGGACTATCCCTTGGAAGCCGATGCCGACGTCAGCGGTGGCTACTTGCTGGAAGTCGACGGGTTCCACGACGGCAACTGCTTCTATACCACCCGCTCGAAGACGCCCGTGCGCATACACTATCCTGACGAAGATGAGATAGCCGTCAGCCAGAACCGCTATATCCGCAACTACATCAACGAGTTCGAGGCCGTGCTTGAGAGCAGCGATTTCGACAACCCTGAGACCGGCTATCGGGCCTACGTCGATTCCGCCTCACTCATCGACTGGTATATCTGCACAGAGGTGAGTGCCAACATCGACGGATTCTACTCCACCTATTTCTACAAAGACCAGAACGACCCCAAATTCTACTGGGGTCCGCTGTGGGACTACGACATTGCCTATAATAACGACCAGCGCGTCTGGAGCGAGCAATGGCTGAGTACCACCGCCTATTCGCTGATGGCCGACATCGCCTACAGCGGCTCTAAGCGATGGGTCAACCGCATGTGGGAAGACAGCTGGTTCCAGCACTCCGTCTATCAGCGCTACCATCAACTGCTTCAGGCCGGACTCGTTGACTATATGCAACGTCAGGTAGACAGCCTGCAGACACTGCTCTACCAGTCGCAGGAACTGAACTACGAACGGTGGGGCATCAGCCGTAAAATGTACCACGAGATGGTGCTCTACTCCACATACGACGAATATGTCGACGACCTCCGCACGTTCGTCACCGAGCATTGCGCCTTCCTTGATGATGCTTTTGCCGGACGTAAGCCCGTAGAGCCGACGCCGCCCTTCACGCCCGAGGATATGTATTACCACATCGTCAACGTAAGGACTGAGAAGGCCATCGACGACAGCGGCGACGGCGTCGTGCAATACACCGACGACCGCAGCCGCGAGAGCGAAGACTGGTACTTCAGGGCTGCTGACAGCGGCTACATGATCATCAATCGTGCCAGCGGCAAGGCGCTCACCGATCCGACAGTGGGTGAAGTCGGTCCCGACGTCAACGTCGGCACACAACTGACGACGGCCACCCCCGACCCCGTCGATCAGCGTCAGCAGTGGCTGTTACAGCCTCAGGGAACTGACGGCTATTATAACCTGGAAAATGTCTATTCCCAGCACATTGCCAACCTCAATGGCGGCAGCTACGACGACGGTGCCATCATCCTTAGCTACACCAATGACTCGCGCAACGCCACCAGCCAAAACCGTCTGTGGTTCATCCAACCCAACGAGCCGCTGCCACCCGACGTCGCCGGCATCAAGTCATCCGTTCCCGACGCCTACGCACTGGCCTACGACCCTATCAACAGTTTGCTTCATTTCGCATCGGGCACGCCCGAGGCCCTCACCTTTAAGGTCCGTGTCACCAACATCGGCGGCGCGACCGTCGGCACGTTCCGTGCTGACGAGGCTTTCCCCATGAGCGTACACCCTGCAGGTGTCTATATCGTCACGTGGATGGCAGGCGGCAAACTGCATTCTGTCAAGTTTAGTAAGAAAAAATAAAAATTTTCTTTCATTTTGTAACGTTTTTCGCGGATTTTATATAATTTTGCGGCCGAAAACGAATAATCAACCAACGTTTGGGCATTTCCCGTCAAACGAGAAAGCGGCGTAGGCCTATAAGGAAATTAAGAATTAAAATACAAAAACAAAAAAAGGAATGAAGAAAATCAGAGCAGCCGTCGTAGGTTACGGCAACATTGGAAAGTATGCACTGCAGGCATTAGAGACAGCCCCCGATTTTGAAGTAGCCGGCATCGTTCGTCGCAGTGGCGCAGATAACAAACCAGCAGAACTGGCAGCGTATGAAGTGGTGAAGGACATTCGCGAACTGAAAGACGTCGACGTGGCCATCCTCGCCACTCCCACTCGTTCGTGCGAAGAATACGCTCGACAGATACTCCCCCTCGGCATCAATACCGTCGACTCCTTCGACATCCACACCTCCATACTCGACTATCGCAAGGCCCTCATGCCCATCAATCAGGAAACCAAGACCGTCAGCGTCATTGCTGCCGGATGGGATCCTGGTAGCGACTCCGTCGTGCGCACCCTCATGCAGAGCCTTGCACCGAAAGGCCTCAGCTATACCAATTTCGGTCCTGGCATGTCTATGGGTCACTCTGTCTGCGTCCGCTCCAAGGCTGGTGTTAAGAACGCCCTTTCAATGACCATTCCCCTCGGCGAGGGCATCCATCGCCGCATGGTCTACGTCGAGTTAGAGGATGGTGCCAAACTGGAGGACGTCACCGCCGCCATCAAGGCCGATCCCTACTTTGCCAGCGATGAAACGCACGTGTTCCAGGTGGAGAGCGTCGATGACGTTCGCGACATGGGTCACGGCGTGAATCTCGTGCGCAAGGGCGTCAGCGGCAAGACGCAGAACCAGCGCTTAGAGTTCAACATGAGCATCAACAACCCCGCTCTCACCGGTCAGGTGCTGGTCAATGTAGCTCGTGCCTCCATGCGTCTGCAATCCGGTTGCTACACGATGATCGAGATTCCCGTCATCGACATGCTGCCCGGCAGCCGCGAAGAACTCATCAAACATTTGGTATAATATACGTCGCTGAACATAGTCATATAACAGAAAAGAGCCCCGCAGGGCTCTTTTTCTGTTATCCACATAGTTCGACGGAGTTCCATCTCGTCACCTTACGGGCTGAGCAGTGGAGATCTATAGGTATTATCGTATTTAAGGTTCAACATTATCTGTAAGTTCATCTAAATACTTTACTATCTGTTCGCGAATAGGTGCCAAATCGATGGAGATAGTTTCCCATACCAAATCTTCCTCCACGTTATGATAGCCGTGTATCAAGAAGTTTCGCATGTTTGTTATCTGCTTCCACTGGGTTTCCGGGTGGGCCTCACGGAATTCAAAGGTAAGCATATTGGCTGCCTCGCCCATAATCATAATGTTATAGATGACAGCATGATATGATTTCTTATCCGCAAGGAATGTCTTTATGTCACGATTGTCCACATACTGGAAAATCGTGTCTATGGCCTGTAGGATATCCTTAAGGCGTTTGGGGTCATTACGCGGCTCTCTCATAAATCAAGATTTTATCACGATCCGCACTTTCACGGGCAAAAGGCATCAACCCCCCATCAGTTATCAAGTCAATATCACGTCCTAAGAGATTTCTCAAATCCTCATACATCCCGCTCAACGTGAAAAGGCTGAAATGCTGTGACTTGTCAGGAAGGATTAGCAAGTCTACATCGCTGTCCTCGCGCTCTTCTCCTCGCGAAAAAGAACCGAAAAGCCAAACCTTCAAGACGGGTTGTGTCTGGAAGTAGTCAGCTATCTGTTGGATCATCTCCTGCGTTGTCATAACCATAGTCGTGATATTTACTTGCTGCAAATATAGAGAAAAGAATCGAAAGTTCCAAATAATTTGCTAAAAATTTACTTTCAAGCCCAACGCACATCCAAGGATGAGGGGTCAAACTCAAGAATCGCTATCATCCACTGGTAGCGATTATTTTTAGCATACCTAAATCCCGCAGCACTTTAATTTAACTTTCTTTATAAGTACCTGAGCAACAAAAAGTTGCTCAGGATTTGGCCATGTCAGAAATTTCACTTACCTTAGTGCTGCAAATCAAGACAAGCAAAATCATCAATGACATGGCAAAGGTAAGCATAAAATCTGAGAAAATCACCGCTTTTGGCGGAA
>JAFYDA010000121.1 GCA_017545045.1 Prevotella sp.
AAATAATTTATTTTAGTCGGTAAAATAATTTATTTTGGTCAGTAAAATAATTTATTTTACTTTGCAAAATAATTTATTTTACAAGACGAAAGGATAGCTTTGACAACGCTAAAGGTGGCTTTTGACAACATCAAAGGCCGCATTTGATTTGAACAAAGGACAAGTCAGACCATTGAAGACGGGCTGGTTCCATATAGTTTGGTGAAGCAACGGGTGAAATACTTGGGGTCGTTGAAGCCCACGCTGAACGCAATTTCGGCAATATTGCGCTGGTCTCCCCGCTTCAGAATTTGTTTGGCAATGTCCAAACGATAGTTGCGGATGAACTGGGTGGTGCTCTGTCCTGTCTCTTCGTTTAGTTTCTTCGACAACAAGCTGCGACTCATACCCATCTGTTCGCAAAACTCAGTCACGCCAAACTCTGAATTCATGTAGTTTTTCTCCATGATGGTCATCACGCGGTCCATGAAGGGTTTCTGGCTCTTCTTCATCTCCTCGGCATCAGCCTCCACACTCTTCTTGGAACTCTCTGCAAAACGCCGTTCGTTGCTCAATATGCTTTCGATGCGTGCCTGCAACTGTTCGGGCGCATCGCTTTCGCGCAGCACCTTCTCTATCGGGCGTATCAAGCGCTCGGCCTCACGTCTCTTCAGTTCCTCCGTCCTGCGCTGATAGACCCAGCTGGCCAACACCGTCAAGGCGAGGAGCGAAAGCGAGATAAACCACCAGCTCTTCCAGAAATAGGGAACCACGCTGATGGCGATGGAGATGCGGCTGTCTTCACCGTTGTCGAGAGCCGACTCGTATTTCACCTCGAACACATAGTCGCCCGATGGAAGACTGGTATAGCGAACGCTATGCTGCCCGGCAGGAAGGGGCGTCCATTCGCGCTCAAAGCCTCGCATCCTGTAACTGTAGATGCCTTGCGTCTCGTTGCCGTAGTGAAGAGCAGAAAACTCGATGGTGAACGACTTGTCGCTTTCGCTGAGCGTTATACGGTCGGCATAGGTGATGTTCTTCGAGATATACTTCGAGCCTGCTTCAGCCTGCTGATTGGCAACGGTCAGCAACGTGAAATGCAGGCGTCCTCTATAAACGTCTGTGCCCTTTTCGTCGGTTACGCACGAAAGTCCTTTCTCCGTTCCCAAGTAAATAGCGCCGTCCGCACCCTTTACGGCGGAATTCCAATAGAACTGCGAGGATATCAAACCGTCTTCCTCGTGGAAGTTGGTGAACACACCTGTCTTCGGGTTGAAGTGAGAGAGACCATTAACCGTCGTGATCCACAACATGCCGTCCTGCCCTTCCACAATCCCTTTCACTGCATTATTGGCCAATCCGTCCTCCACCCGATAGGCCTTGAATGTCTCATGCCCCGCTTTGTCAACATCTCGACGATAGAGCCCATAGCCGTTGCTGCCCACCCAAAGGGTGCCGTCAGAAGCTTCATAGAAACATGAAATCTTGTCAATGATGCCGCTCTCGGGCTCGTCTAATTTGTAGATCAGATGACGGCTACTGAAGGGATAGCGGGCTCTGCTTCGCTTTTTCAAGTCAACCACCACTGCTCCTTCCAAGCATCCCATCCACAAATGTCCATCAGACGTGATAACGCTGCCGATACAACCCCTGAAATTGCGGCTGCCTTCGAAGGGGTCCTTCAGTTCCGACGATTTCAAGTCATAAAAGTAGATGCCGTCATTACTGCCAATCCAAATCCCATCGTTCAAAGAATCATAGGCCAATGCGCCAATGAAATTCAAGAGTGGCTGATACGCTGTTGGCACGCTCAACGGCTCCAAGCCTGCGGGATTGTCCAATTGCAACATGTTGATGCCACCACCCCATGTGCCAACCCACAAACGGCCAGAGGCATCGGCTGCAAGTGCCGACACGCTGTTATGCGAAAGAAGTGTGTTAGACGTGGTGTAATGCGTAAAGCCTTTATCATCGGGCTTATGCCTGTTCAAGCCTCCTTCCACCGTGCCTACCCACAAGGTGCCTGACGGCTCCACATACATCGCATTGACCGCAAACTGGGAAAGCGATGTCTCATCGTTGGTATGAACGAAGTTTTGAAGCGTCAACTGACGTGGAACAAGCCTCACGACACCACCGCCTTCGGTGCCCACCCATACCTGTCCATAGGTCACCAACAGACAATTGACGAAATTGTTCGACAACGGATGCGCGCTCTGCACACCCCAATGTTCGAACTCTCCCGTTGCCTCGTTCAACACATCAACACCGCTCAACGTGCCCACCAACAACCGGTTGTCAGCCGATACCGCCAGACTTGACACATAATTATGAGACAACGAGGTCGGAGAAAGCGTATGGTTCATCACCGACACCTTATTTATATAAGGGTCGTAAACATACAAACCGGCATTCGTCGCTATCCAGATTTTATTGTCACGCTTACATACATCAACGATAAAAGTGACAGGAAGGTTTTGCAACAATGGTGACAAACTGCTGAGTGCCAACTTGCTTTCAGCACCACCTTTTGAAGGAACAACGGAAAGACGATGAAGACCGCCACCAAAAGCCACCCAAACGGTACCGTCGCCATCTATATCGCCGATAAAGACATCAGGCGTATTGCCCGTGTAAGCATATTGCAGGACATCAGCCACCGTGCCGTCCGACATGAAACTCAC
>JAFYDA010000002.1 GCA_017545045.1 Prevotella sp.
CACAAGGGCTAAAAATTTGAAAGTTTAAATGGATGTCTCACGACGGCCACCTGTTATCCTACAGTTGAAAACTTTCTTTTACCAATAACTAAAAACCTAAAACTATAAATATTACTACTAACCTAAAACAATCTATTAACCATTTGTCTTTTGACGATGCAAAGGTACGCTGATTTTTTCATTCCCGCAAGACTTTTTGCAATGAAAACGCATAAAATACCATCGTTCTTGACGTAAATCAATCATTTGTGTGCGCGAACAACAAATTATTCGTTTTTCATTCTTCACTTTTCACTTCTTTTTTGTACCTTTGCGCGCTGGTTATTGATAATTAATAAGTTATAGGAAATGAAGAAATTGCTTTTTGTAATTATCCTGCTGCTCGTGGCCATCTTGATGGCGGTGACCGTACCTGAAAAGCAGAAGCACAAGGAGGCCATGATGGAGGCCGTTAAGGAATTCGTGGACGAAGAGGCTGACGAAAGAATCGGCGACAATGTGCTGTCCAACCTCGGCAAGGGTGTAGTTGTGAAAACGGTTGAACTGGCACTGAACTCGAAACTGAAGGAAAACAACTATTACCTATTTAATACGACATACGTGCGCCTGAAAGGTGAGGACCAGATGTTGTCTGTTGGTTTGCTCGGTAAGGTCTTTACCTTCGACAAGCAGATGCTCCGCGACAAACTGGCTGAAGCTGTCAAGGCTAAGGAGGAAGCCGCCAGCGAGAAAGAGGCTGCCAAGGCGAGCGAGCGCGAACTCAAGCGGCTGCAGAAGGAGCAGCGCAAGCGCGAGAAGGAACTGGAGAAAGAACAGAAACGCCGCGAGAAAGAAGCTCGCAAGGAGCAGAAACGCCGTGAGAAGGAAGCCCGTCAGCAGCAGAAGGAGCGCGAACGTGAGGCGCGCCGACAGGAAAAGGAGAAAAAATGAGAGTTCTTATTGTCAATACGAGTGAACGGACGGGAGGTGCAGCCGTGGCTGCCCGCCGCTTGATGGATGCACTGAACGGCCACGGCGTGAAAGCCAAGATGCTGGTGCGCGACAAGGAGACCGATGCCTTGACAGTCGTCGGATTGAAAGGTAAGTGGTGGCAGCAATGGTGCTTCCTGTGGGAGCGGCTGGTCATCTACTGTCATTTGCATTTCTCCCGCCAGCACCTGTTTGATATTGATATTGCCAACGCCGGCACCGACATCACCCGCCTGCCAGAGTTCAAGGAGGCCGATGTCGTTCACCTGCACTGGATTAATCAGGGGCTGCTGTCACTACGCGTCATCAGGAAGATTCTGAACAGCGGCAAACCCGTGGTGTGGACCATGCACGACATGTGGCCTGCCACGGCCATCTGCCACCTGACGCTGGGCTGCAACCAGTTCAAGACGTCCTGCCATCGTTGCAAGTACCTGCCAGGAAATGGCAGCGACAACGATCTCGCAGCCCGTGTGTGGCGCCGCAAGCAGCAGTTGCTCTCCGGCCAGGGCCTTGCGTTTGTGACTTGCAGTCGCTGGCTGGAGCAGGAAGCCCGCCAGAGTGCTATGCTGAATGGTCATAAGGTGACGAGCATTCCCAATCCCATTGACACCCGCCTCTATCGGCCTGGGAGCCGCGACGAGGCCCGCCGGCGATTAGAGTTGCCTACAGATCGGCAACTCATGCTCTTCGTCTCACAGCGAGTGACGAATAAGAACAAAGGAATGGACTATCTGATAGACGCCTGCAACCAGCTTGTCAGCCAGTATCCGGCCATGAAGGATACGGCGGGCGTTGTCATCCTGGGCGGACATGCCGAGGAGATTGCCGGTCAATTGCCTTTGCCGGCCTATCCTCTGGGCTACGTCAACGACGAGCACCGCATCGTCGATGTCTACAACGCCGCCGACGTCTTTGTCCTGCCGTCACTCTCTGAGAATCTTCCCAATACCATCATGGAGGCCATGGCCTGCGGCCTGCCCTGCATAGGTTTCAAGGTGGGAGGCATCCCCGAGGAAATCGACCATCAGAAGAACGGCTACGTGGCCGCCTATCGCGATGCTGCAGACCTGGCACGTGGCCTGCGCTGGATACTTCATGAAGCCGACTACGATGCACTCAGCCGTGCTGCCGTCACGAAGGTCGGCCGCTGCTATTCACTGCAGAGCGTTGCACTTCGCTATACGGAAGTCTATAACGAAGTCATCGCCACGAAACACTATATGCTATGATACGATTCACGGTTGTCACCATCACCTATAACGCTGAGGCTGTGCTGCAGCGCACACTCGACAGTGTGCTCTCACAGACATACGAGGGCGTGGAACACCTGATCATCGATGGTGCTTCCAACGACGGAACGCTCGCCATGGCTGAGGCCTACAAGCAGCGTAGCGACGAGTCGGAGGGTGACCACAAGGTCATCATACGCTCAGAGCCCGACCAAGGCATTTACGATGCCATGAACAAGGGACTGACACAGGCTTCCGGCGACTACATCGTCTTCATGAATGCCGGCGACAGCTTTCCACAGCCCGACACCCTGGAGCAGATTGCCGGCCGCTGTCGCCTGAACGAGCTGCCTACCGACGAACTGCCTGGCGTGCTCTACGGTAATACCGATATCGTCGACGGCGAGGGTCGCTATCTTCATCCGCGCCGACTTCAGCCGCCTGCCCGACTCACGTGGCGCTCCTTCCGTCAGGGCATGCTCGTCTGTCATCAAGCCTTCTATGCCCGCGCTGACATAGCCAAAAACCTGCAGTACGACACCCGCTACCGCTTCTCGGCCGATGTCGACTGGTGCATCCGCGTCATGCGTGAGTCGGAGCGCATGTCGCTGCCCCTATATAATATAGGTATGATAGTGGCCAACTACATGGAAGAAGGCCAGACCACCAAATACCACAAGGCATCGCTACGTGAGCGATACCTCGTGATGCAAAGCCATTACGGACGTGTGCAGACCTTCCTCCTTCATTGCTGGTTCGTCCTTCGTACCGTTTTTAAGTAATACCTTCCTGTTCCATATTGACGAATGGGGGAGGGCACCTTTTGATGCTAAAAACCGATATGCCTTCTTTCTTTGGGCACTTCGATGGGTAAGATGTCATCAGGTGTTAGCAGTCGCATCTGGCTTTTATCAGCAGGACGTTGCCTGACACACCGCGTGGCATGTTGGATATAGATGCGCTCCAACTGGTTTGCAATGAAACGGGCATTGCCCCATGTCTGTGGATCGCGCTGCTGATAGGCTGTTGACAGCAGATGGTTGTACTTCTCCCATGCCGGTTGTGTGAACTCGTATTGATACTCCCTCACTCGCCGGCGGGTGATTTCCAACAGTTCATCGACGGTGAAGTCTGAGAACTCGAATTTGTTGGGAAAACGTGACTGCAGTCCGGGATTAGTGCTCAGCAGTTTCAACATGGGTTCCTTATAGCCACAGAGTACCACGGCAATGTCCCGTTGTGTCTCGTCGGCCAGAATGTTCATCAGCAGCTGGATAACCAGTTTTCCTGGGTCGCTCTCATGCTTGCCGTTCAGCAGGTAAGCCTCGTCAATCATCAGCACACCACCCTTGGCCAATTCCAACACCTGCCGCATCGAGCGCTCTTCGTCGCCCCAAAGTGTTCCGATGAAAGTGCCGCGGTCGCACACCACCACATGCCCCTTTGACAGTGCGCCCGCCTTGCGCAGCAGCGAACCGTAGATTTTGCACACCGTCGTCTTGCCCGTACCGGGTCGTCCCAGGAACACGCTGTGCAACGACACCTGATGCTGTTTGCTGTCAGGAAACAGTTCACTCATCATCTTGTTGTAGTCTGTCAGTGCCACCAGTTCGTCCATTCTCCGCTTGATGTCCTCGCAGCCTACAAGTTTGTCCAGTTCCTCACGTGGATTGGCGAAAGGCCTCAGAATCTCCACCTTTACGCTGAGGTTCAGGTTCTGCTCTATCTCACCCTGAGGAATCACGGTGTCGTCCACGTCGTTTCCACTGTTTTCAGACGTATCCTCTTCAGGTTCCTCCGGTGCCGGATCGTCGTCTGTCGGCGTTTCGCCTTGCTTGTTCATTTCCTCTTCATATTCGCGGTTGATGAAGTCTGTCATCATCCTTTCGAATTCGGTATCATCGAATTTCACCTCCTTGCAAGTCTTTTCTTCTTCCTCTTCCCCATCGTCCTCTTCGTTGACTGCTGCGTCGAAATAGATTTTCCCACGCAGGTCTTCGTCGTTGTTCACCCCGGCCTTACGATGCCCCAGACTCAGGAAACCATCGATCACCTTCATGTCGTTGAATTCCCACACCAGCTCCAGTTCCTCGGCGTTCGTAATCTTTGCCTCCGTCAGCATCACGCCGTACACATTCAAGACGATGTGCTGTTTCTGCAGACGCTCTTTCACGATCTGCATGGTCTCCTTCAGTTTCCACACCCTGCCCTCGTGTGGTTCACAGCCAGGGTGATAGACTATCGGTTCCATATCCACTGATTCCACGCATGTCCTGTCGTAAAAGTTGTCGTAGCAGTCAATGCACACGATCACCATATTCGTTGAATCGCAATAAAAATATACGTCATCATCATTCATGAACGGTGCAAAGCCCTTCAGTCGGTTCGAATAAACGGCATAGTTCACCGCCATAGCCTCCATGTGCTTCCATATCGTCGTTTTTGTCTGTTTCTGGAAATCCTTAATCAATCTGTTCTTGTTTCTCATCATCATCATCAAAAAACATTCTATCACACTACATATAACAAGTATCACCCCAACAGGTATAGATTGGGGGCGCAAGAGACTTCAGGCAAATGCCGCGGCATTCACCCTTACAATCATAGAGTATTCTTTTATGATTACTCTATCACACCACGCACAATTGTAGCAATAAGCCAAAGACCGCTCGGCAACAGATAGTTCCCTTCGTCGTTCTGTTCATGTTTGCTTCAATTGTCTTATTATGTGATAGAATTTTGTTAATTCGCCTGCAAAAATAATCAATTAGTTTGAATCCTCCAAATAAAATGAAGAAAAATGAGAAAAAACTTATGAGGCCAACCAGTACGTGAAAAAGTGGCGTTTTCACGCGGAGCCTCCCTGTGATTCTGTAGCGCCTCCCCAGAAAAATGCGGAGGCTCCCCAGAATCATAGGGAGCCTCCGTAGAAAATGGTATGAATATGCTTCGCGTTTCTACTGTGCTGCGACAACGGCCTGGAGACCGTCCTCGGTGTAGTTTAATAAACTATAACTTGGCGCAATCTTGACTTTTTTGGGAGATTGCACCAAGTTATAACGTTATTATTTGGCGCAATCTGGTTTTTTTATTAACTTTGCAACTTATATAAGATATTACGAAAACTCATCATGATGTACGACCAGATTTGGGAAGATACGATATTTATGATGCCCGTCAGCGTAATGGTAGCACCGCTCGTGGTGGGAATAGTGGTGATCGCAGAAGCACGATCTTCGTGACGCAATGGAGGACATGGAGCGTCAACGGGAGCGTGGCGCGAAGAATGAAGCAATTCAATGAAACATTATCATTAAAAACAAAACAATTATGAAAAAGATGCATGTATGGATGCTCGCCGCCATCCTCGTATTCTGCGGCGCAAGTGTATTCACATCGTGTTCGTCAGATGACGACGACAAAAACAACGACCCCGTCAAGGAGCAGACGGAGGCAGAGAAGAATCGCGATAAGTTCATCGAACACACCCGCGCCATGGTGAAGGAACTGGCCGAGAACCTGAATTTCGAATCGTGGGAGGCTGCTAATAATTATAACTTGTACTTCAATCAGTACGTGTTGGCCAATAAGGACTTCGAGAATTCATTAGTATCGTCCATCTTCCACATGCTTGCCAGTAATATACAGGAGGTGAAGGCAGGCAGCGAACTGGCCGCAATGGGTTTCAATCAATACATCGATCTCAACTTGTCTAACTTCAAATACCGCTTCACGATGAAAGACGGTCAAACGGACTTTGACATTGAGGAGGCCGATGCGTTTGAAATCATTCTTAACGGATATAACCCCAAGACCCAGCAATTGGAAAATGGCCTCTACAAAGTGAACCTGAAGATGGAAGGCGCAGGCCGGAAGAGAGTGGTTCCGGTCAAGAATTCTGATGGCGCAGCCATTGTGGTAACCCTGCCTTCTGAATTAACGTTCACCCTGTCCAACAAGGTTTCCGGCACATGGCACGCCGATTTCTCCGGCAACATCAGTTATAAGCTGCCAGAGGGCGCCACGGACAACAGTCAGGGATATACCGCCGAAGCCAAGATAAATTCGGATATTCTCGCAGCAGAAGGAAAGAAAGGCGACAAGACACAGCTGGACCTCTCCATCTCCAGCGACCGTGTGAACGGCCACGCCACTGCCTTTGGCAGCTGGACGCAGAACGGCCGCAAGATGCTGGAGCTGTCCCTCAAAGAGAGTGGTGAAAACATGGGCGGCATCAGCAACCTTGACATGAGCCAGTTCTCATCAACGTCCTCCATCTTCGAGGTGATAGCTTCTATTCTGAGCACGCGCAGCATCGATGCCAAAGTGACCCTACTCGACGACCTTTCCGTCAAATTCAGCATGAGCAATATGCAGAAGCTCTTAGAGCTGGATAGTGAGTACAGAACCGTCGGCCGCAACTATGCTTCCAAGGAGACCATCGACGAATACACCAAGAAGCTGAATGAACTGGTGAAGGCTGAAATCTCCTGCAAGGGCACTAACCAGACACTCCCCATGCGTCTTGCCACCACACCGGTGGGCATCGACTACTGGGCTGTGTACCAAGTCAAATTCAGCGAAGAGGACTACGTCAGCCTGCTCGCCATGCTTGACAGGAAGACCTTCGCCTACGTCCTCAATATCATGGACCACTCTGCCGACCACATGCAGCAGGGCGTCATTGTCGTGCGTCAGTTGATAGAGTTTGCACTGCTCTTCAACCAAAAACTCGCAGAGATTGGTGTCTCGCAGGACGAGAACTAACTGTGCCACAACGAAGAAAAGAAATAGGAAACAACACGAATCATTAAAATAACAATGATAAAAAAACTGCGTCATGTTTTCACTGGCGCAGTTTTTTGCTCTTGGCGGTGAGGAATCGAGTTCAGGATACCGCTTGATCTGGTCCTCCGTATTAGATGATGCTTTGCGTTTCTACTGCGCTGCGACAACGGCCTGGAGACCGTCCTCGGTGTAGTAGCCGCCGTTCTTGAATTCCAGGTCGGCGGTCTGGTTGGAGCCGTCGTTGAAGATGATGCCTGCATTGGGGCTCGTCTGGCTGCGGCGGTCGCCCTCGTTGTAGGTCCACTTCCATACTTTGCGTCCCTTGGCTGAGGTGCCGAGCAGGGTGCAGTCGACGCCAGGCCAGGAGTTGCCCGTGTAGTTGTATTGGTTGTCCCATCGCCAGCACTTGATGTTGCCCCATGACGTGGGTGCCTCGAAGAAGGCGCAGGTCTCGCCGGTGGCGACGGTGCAGAAGTCGGGCACGGCAACGGGGCTGTCGTCCTCGGGGTCGGCATCCTCGTCGGTGATGGCCTTGACTGCCGATATGTCGACATCCAATCCTGTATAGATTTGGAAGTCCTTTCCGGCTATGACGAGCTGCTGGTCACCGGTCATTGTTATATCAGTAGGATTGCCCAGTATCAGGCTGACGCTGCCTTTCTTTCCCTCGACGTTCAGGATGAAGCCGCCATCTGTGGCCTGAGCACTCTTGATTTCACTCTGGCTGTTGATGCCGACGGCTTTTCTTAATGCGATGAGCCGCTTGAGCGTGCCTTTGTAGGCTTGCCAGTGCTTCAGGAAGAGGCAGGGCGTGCCGGGCATCATGAGGATGTAGGCGTTGGCGGCGCAGACGTTGCTGCGCAGGCGCGTATTTTCGCGGTAAGTGTCGTGGTTGTCGACGAAAGTGACGGCGTAGCGCTGGTAGCTCGGGTCGTTAGCCAGCACGCTTATGTTGTTGAGCTGATTCCATGAGCTGGCACCGAAGGCAGCGTTGATCTTGTACTTCAGGGGGAAGTCGAAGGCGGCCGACTGTATCTTGCCTTCGCGCTTGGTGCCGTTGATCCAGTTGGTGACCACGGCCTTGTTGCCGTCCCAGCATTCGCCCACGCTGAAGCGTGGCAGTGCGGTGGCGTTGTACTCGGCGATGTAGCGTGCTGCAAAGCCTTTCACCATGTCGTAGCGGAATCCGACGTAGCCCAGCTCCTTGAGCAGGAAGCTGAGGTAGGTCTTCACGTTCTCCTGCACCTGTGCGTTGGTGTGGTCCAGGTCGCGGTAGCCGTCGAAGTTGTCACCCGTGTCGTTGGCACCCGTTGTCTTGTAGCCGTGGGAGTTGCACTCGTCGTTGCGGCAGATGGCGGAGTAGTTCTGGTTGTCCCACGTGATGGTGTAGGTGCCGTAGGTCTCGTCGGGGAAGTCGACCCACGTGGTGAGGCCGTTCTTGTGGTTGATGACCACATCCTCGATGATGCCCGTTCCATTTGCCTTGAAGGCGGTGATCATTTTCCGCAGTTCGTCCTCAGTGCCCCAGCACGTGTTGTGATCGAGCCAGTAGCAGGGGTCGTAGCCCATGGTCTGGCGGCCTGTGTGTGCGAAGTCGGAGGTCTTGCCTGAGTTTGGCACCCAGATGAGTTGGAAGTACTGGCTCAGCTCGTCGGCCTGTGCCGTCAGCTGTGCCCATCGTGAGTCGCTGTAGGAGTCCCAGTAGAAGCCCTGTAGCATGACGCCGTCGTAGGCTTCCGGCCATCCCTCGGCCACCACGACGGGTGTGGGTGTCGCTGTGGTGTCAGGTTTCTCTTGTGTGGTCGTATCTACAGGTGTCGGTGTCGGTGTGGGTGTTGGCTCCGGCGTGTCGTCGCCACCGCCGCAGGCCGTGAAAGTCAGTGTGAACATGCCCGCAAGGAGCATCAGTCGGAAAAGTTTTGTTTTCTGTGTCATCATAATACTTAATGATAAACAGGCGGGCTGTCCGCGTCAGCGTAGCCCGCCTGTCAGTAAAGTTGGTTGTGAATTATTCAGCTGCGGTAATCGTAGCGTACGACTTGGTCTCGCAGAGCGGGAAGAACTGGACGAAGTACTTGCCGGCCTTCTCAATCTTCAGGTTTTTACCGTTCTGTACGAGGTTGGTCAGGTTGTCGCCGCCCCAGTTGATGTCCCAGCCGTCGTTGGCGCGGAACTTGAACTCGTCGGCAGCCAGTGTGACGGTAGCCTCCCATGCGCGGGTCTCAGGATTGTAGGTCATGTCGGTGTCAGTGTCCCAACCGCCATCCTGTGCCGGGCCGATGATGCCGATGCCGTTGATGCGTGTCAGCGCAAAGGTCATGGCAGCGAGGTTCACCTCGGCGCGATAGAAGCCGGGCTCCACCGTGATGTTACCGGAGCCGCCGTCATCGACGAGCGTGCCTGTCAGGCCGTCGGCGTTGATGCTGCCAGTGCCATAGTTGCCCTGACTCCAGTCGTTGAAGGCACCCGTGAACTTGAAGGCACCCTTGCCGTCGCTCCAGTCAGCATCCTGAGCATAGAAGAAACCTACGTATGTGCCGTTGCCGTCGGGACAGTAGAGCGGCTGCATGACGCCACCCCAGTCGTTGTTCACGCCAGCCTCGTAGATGTACTCCGAGAAGTTGAGCGGCGTAATCTCGTAGGTCATGGTGAGGGCGTTGATGGTGAAGCGGTAGAACTTGGCCTTGCCGTCGACGTGGAAGGTGTATTCGCCGCCGAGGACGTTACGACGCTCGAAGGAACCGCTAAGACTCATGTCGGTACCGTTGTAGCCGAAGAGCTGCATCCAGTCGCCGGCATCGATGGCGTCGAGGGCAGCAGCATCGCCAAAGGCGAACCAGATGTCGCCAGTGCCGCCATTACCTTCGAAGGTGTAGGTGAAGACAGGATCCTCGAAGACGTCCTTGTCGCTGTGTGCAAACTTCTGGCTCTTGTCGCTGCTCCACGAGCCGGGACCGCCTACGAGATAGTAGGAGTCGGCAATGCTGACAGCCTCGACCTTGAAGGTCTGCTCCATCATGTCGATGGTGACGCGGATCTTCTTGGCTCCGGCCTTGACGCAGAACGAGTTGTCGCCACCCAGTTCGGTGCGGCGGGCAATCTTGCCCTCCTTGGCTTCGCTGTCGCCGCCCACGATACCGTAGAGCTGGGTCCAGTCGCCAGCACCGATGGCGTCGCAAGCCTGGTCGTCGCCGATGGCAAACCACGTGTCGCCGCCTGCGTTAGCATCGAAAATGACGGTGAAGACGGGGTCGATGTAGACATCCTCGCCACTGTGCTGGAACTTAATGCTGCGGTCGGCAGCAGAACCGGCCCAGTCGTTCGGACCACCGATGATGTAGTAGGCAGGAGCAATGGTAAGCTTGTTGAGCGGTGTGAACGTCACGGTCTTCTCTGCATAGAAGTTCTCACCAGGCTTGCCCACGATGGCCTCGGCTTCGCCACCCGTCACGGTGTACATGATGGTGCGGATGTAGAGCTGCGTGGTGCTGGGGTTCTTGGTGATGTTCTCAAAGTAGGCGTCCTCCAGCATACCGGGCTGGATGGTGATTTCCTGTGTATCGGACATGCTGTTGGCCGATATGGAAACAGACTCGGAGAAGTCGGCGTTGCGCGACACCTCTACTGCTGCTTTCAGAATCGTGTTGACGGGCATGGCACCCTCCTTGACTGCTGCGACACCAATGGAAATAGGCTTCTCGGCAGAAGTCTCTGCATCAATGTAGTCGGCCAGATTAATGGCATCGGGCGTTGTGCTGCTGACAGTGATGTCGCTCGCCTTCAGCAGGCTTTCCTGCACATTGGCCTGCGGGCTTTTCTCAGGGTCGAAATTCTCATTACAAGCCACGAGCCCCAAACCCAGCAGAGCGGTCATGAATATATTTGACTTTTTCATGTTCTTTCAGTTTTTTAGTTTTGCAATTCGAATTTAACCTTATTCTGAATCCTGTCGACGGTGATGTTCATCACGCCGCCGGGGAAGTCGGCAAAGCGCCAGCCGCCCTTACCAGGCATGCAGTTGCCTTCGTAGACACCACCGGTGAGCTCGAAGTCGGCAGCCTCGTCCTTGGCCTGCCAGCCGATAGAACCGCCGGGATTGTCGTCGCTGCCCCATCCGGTGAGTTCGGAGTAGAAGCGGAAGGTCAATTCACCTGCAGGCATCTCGACGGAGCCCTTGAACACCTTGCTGCCAATCTCGGTCTCATAGATGCGCCAGTCGGCCAGTGTCTCTGCGCTTGTGGGAAGCGGTGTAGGCCAGCCGTTACAGCTACCAACGATGTAGATGTAAGCCAGACTCTTGATATTACAGTAGGCAGCCATGTTGTTGAACGTAATAGCGTTCGAAACGATGGTCGTGCCGGCAACGTCGTTGCCCAGTGAAGAGAGAATGCTGGCATGAACGCGGAAGGCTATCTTGCGGAAGCCCTTGTCCACGTAGGCGTCCTTGTCGGCGAATCCGTCGAGCTTGCAGATAGCCTCGGCAATCTCTGCACCACTGACGTTGACGTTACACTGGGTATAGGTGGTCTCCAAGTAGACGGGATCACCGTTTTCCTCGTTCCACTCGATGCCAGCGTCGGCACCTACCAGACCCACCTGAATCTGATAGGTAGCCAGAGCATTGTATCCGTAGTCGGGCTGCGACCATGTCAGATTCACCTTGTTGTCTGGCGACAACTGGATATACTGGTCAGCCAGGGCAGGTGTATTCAGCACGAACTTCGTCGGCTGCTTGACGGTCGGATTGGAGTCTCTGTCGTCTTCACACGCTGTGAAGAGGCAGATGCTGCACAGGAGCAGCAATGTTGACTTGAATATCTTTTTCATAATTTCTGTTTCTTAATTCTTAATTAATTGCCGTAAGCAATAACTCTTAAGTCTTAATTCTTAACTCTTAACTCTTTAGTATCCAGGGTTCTGCTTGATGTCGCCCTTCACTTGGTCGGCAGGAATGGCGAACACATTCTTGGTTGCAGCGAAGTTGCGGCCGTTCTTGGCACCGCCTTTCCATACCCATACGTAGTCGCTCTCACCACCGAACTTACCGAAGCGGATGAGATCGACACGGCGGCGGCCTTCGAAGTAGAACTCACGACTCCATTCGTCGCATAGCTCTTTCATAGAGTAGGTCGTGTGCAGGTCTTTGTTGTTGGCACGTGAACGAATGGCGTTGATGTATTCAGTGGCCTCCGGCGTGGTCGTGGTGGCACCTGCCTGACGTGTGATGGCCTCGGCGTAGGTCAGGTAAGCTTCAGCAACGCGGAAGAAGAAGAAGTCGGCATCGGGGAACTGTGAGTCATTACCCATGACGTTGGCACCGGTAGACTTGTAGTTGATGAACTTGGCCACGCCATAGCCGTCCTTGAAGTCGCCCATGTAGCCGTTCTCGTTCATCAGAGAGTGGCCTACGCCGAAGAACAGGGCGCGGTCGTCGCCGGCGGCCTGCTTCATCTCGAAGGCCTGAACCTGAGGCACTTCGCCAGTGGGGAAGAACATACGGACGAGGTTCATGCGGGCGCGGTTGCCAGCCCATTTCTCGCTGGTGCCGTTAGAGCAGTTCATCTGGGTCTTTCCTTCTTCGTCAACGTAGGTGTCGTTGGGATTTCCTACCATGTCGGCATCCCAAGTGGAAGCCATGAGGAACAAGGTGACACCCCAGCTGGTGGTCTTCTTACCGTCGCAGAGCACGGGGAAGATACACTCCTGGGCAGCAGAGCTCTCGCCGTTGTCGCCCATGAACAGCATCTGGTAGGCGCTCCAGCCGTTGGCACCTGTGGTGTTCAGCTTGTAGGGAGAGTCGATGACCTTCTTGGCATACTCGGCAGCCTTGGCCCACTCAGCCTTGCCGGTGTAGACCTCGGCATTCAGATAGAGGCGCATGAGCAGCATCCAGACAGAAGCCTTGTCTACACGACCGTACATCGAGTCGCTCGACGTCTTAGCCTTGGCCTCGGAAAGGGCTGGCTCTATTTCCTTCAGTTCGTTCTCAATCCAGGTGTAAGCTTCCTGACGGTTCTTATAGGAAGGAACTGCCAGTGTGGTAGAGAAAGGAATGCCTCCGAAAGCGTCCATCAACAGATAGTACTGAAGGGCGCGGAGGAAACGAATCTCTGCAGCTTTGGTGGCATCGGCACTGCCGGCAATCTCCAGATAGTGGTTGCAGTAAGAGATACCGGTTGTCAGACGGGCGTAGTAGCCGTTCAACATCGGGTGAGACATGTCATACGTGTTGTAGCAGAACTGCTGGATGCCGTCGTCACCCCAGTGACAGATGGCCTCGTCGGTGGTCAGCTCGTTGGAGTTCCACATCTGACGGATGAAACCTGTCGTTCCACCGTCCAGACCGTCGATATCGCAGTCGCCGTTGGCACCGCCATTGCCCTGCAAGCCCAAGTTGGCGTAGCACTTGTTGAACAGCCCGTCGGCATTGACTTGGGTGTCCATGTTGGGGTTAATAGGGGAAACGTCCAAGTCCTTTGTGCAGGAAGTCATTCCAAACAGCAGGGTGAGTGCTGCAACGGGAGCTATATGCTTAAATAATCTTTTCATGACTATATTTCCTTTATAATATGATAATGATGCTGTGAAATTAGAAGTTCAGGTTCAGACCAAGAATGAACGAGCGTGGACGAGGATACATCTGGTCGTCGAAACCATTGTTGATTTCCGGGTCGATGCCGTCGTACTTCGAAATGGTGAACACATTGGAGCAGGTGAGATAGACACGGCCGTTGAGGTAGTCGTCCCAAGTCTTGAACGAGTAACCGAGCGTGATGTTGTCGCACTTCAGGAACGATGCGTTGTGAACGTAGCGGTCGGTGATCTGGGCTGTCACGGCGTAAGTGTAGCGGCCTTCGGCAGCTGCATTGACCGGACGGTTGTTCAGAGTATGGAATGAATTGTAGACCTCGTTCGGATTGTTGTTGGTCATGCCGGCCATGATGTTGTCAAAGACATAGTTGTTGAAGTTGGCGCGAAGCGAGAATCCGAAATCCCAGCTCTTCCACTCCATACGGGAACTCAGGCCCATCATGACATCGGGAGCTGGCTTTTTGTAGAGATAACGGTCGTCGGGCGTAATCTGTCCGTCGCCGTTACGGTCGACCACAGCGTTCTCAATGGCCTTGCCGTTGGCATCGTAAGCCTGTTGGTAAACGTAGAAGGAGTTCATGGCATAGCCTACCTGGTTGTACTCCAGATACTTGTCAGTACCAATCATGATGCTACCATTCTCTACAGGAGAACCGTCGGACGACACACCGCTCAGGTCGGTAATCTTATTCTTGTTGTAAGTGAAGTTGTAGTCAAGGGTCCAGTAGAAATCTTTGGCCTGGATGGGCTTGATGCCTAAGGCGACTTCAACACCCTTGTTCTCCATAGAGCCGATGTTCTGCCATGCTCTGTTACGGAAAGCAGACATGGCCACCGTGGGAGCGTAGTTCAGCAGGTCGGTGGTCTTACGCAAGTAAAGGTCGACGCTGGCAGTGAAACGCTGGTTGAAGAAACCGAAATCGAGACCGACATTATAGGTTGTGGTCGTCTCCCACTTCAGGTCGGGCGTGTAGTTCTTCGGACGATAGAGCGTACCGTCGCCAGTAACGGGATAGAAACCGTTGGTGCCTGTACTGATGTCGTAAGAAGGAATCCAGAGATAGTCGGGGCTGATGGACTCGTCGTCGGGCAACTCCTGCTGACCAGTCTTACCCCAGTCGAGGCGAAGCTTCAGGTCGCTAACGGCCTTGACATTCTTCAGGAACGGCTCTTCGTTGATTTTCCATGCTACGGCTACGGCAGGGAAGGTGGCCCAGTGCTCCTTGAAGCGGCTGGAACCGTCACGACGTACGGTAGCGGTCAGCATGTAGCGGTCAAGCAGCGTGTAGTTCAGACGGCCCATGAATGACACGAGGAAGTTTTCGGTCTTATAAGCGTAAGGCGTATGGGGAGCCTCCTGCAGCTGGCCATTGACGGGTGGGTATTTCGTGTTCCCAGCCTGATAGTAACCGATGTAGTCGTTCTTCCTGCTGCGCCAGAAGTGAGCCCATTCGTAACCAGCCATTGCGTCTACATGGTGAATCTTGGCAAAGTCCTTGAAATACTGTGCGTAAGTGGATACAGTGAAGTTGCGCTTAAGAATCTCGTCGGAACCGTAGCTGCCGTAGTAGATAAATTTCGGTGCACCAGCAGTGGCATCACGGTTTTGGCGTCCTTTCGAAATGTCGGCACCTAACGTGGCATGCAGATGCAAATCCTCGAAACCGTGAATCTTGTAATCCATGTCGGCACTACCGATGAATGAACGGCTATGAGCCACATCGTCCACCAGGTTCAGCATAGCCAACGGGTTCTTGGTGGCATTACGCTCAAGGGTGTAAGCCCAGTCGCTGTCTCCCAGTGAACTACCGCTGGTGGGCCACTCGAAGTAACCGCCGAAATTGCGCAGTGTGCTGTTCAGATTGCCGCCCATCATATTCTTATGATAGGTGGAAGTGAATCCGTATGGGCTCTGTGTCGGGTCCATGCTCGTAGCTGCGCCTACGGCTTCGCCTTCGGCATACTGGCTGCGGGCGTACATGCCCTTGGCATTCAGGTTCAGGTTCAGATGGTCATTGAAGAATGAAGGATTGAGGTTCAATGACGCCGTGACGCGCTGGAAGTCAGAGGTTTTCAGAATACCTTGCTGATCTGTGTAGCCTACGCTCAAGCGATAAGGAAGATTTGCCAGCGTGCCTGCCAGCGTGACGTTGTGGTCGTGGCTGACAGCAGTACGGTAAATCAGGTCTTGCCAGTCTGTGTTGGCAGTACCCAAAGCACTGTAAGCCTCACTCTCCGTGCCCCAGATGTCTGTGATAAAGGCACGATACTGATTGCCGTCCATCACGTCAAGCGTCTTGGTCTTATTGCTTATCGTCACGCTTCCTGCGTATGAGACGTTCGGCTTAGACGTGCCTTGGCTCTGACGGCCTTTCTTCGTGGTGATGATGATGACACCGTTAGAACCACGGCTACCGTAGATGGCTGTGGCAGAGGCACTCTTCAAGACGTTGAACGACTCAATGTCCTGAGGATTAATCATTGACAGAGGATTTGAAAGACCCTTCACACCGTTATTATCCATCGGAACACCATCGATGACAACGAGAGGGTCGTTGCTGGCATTCAGAGACGAACCGCCACGGATGCGAATCTGTGCACCGCTGCCAGGAGTACCGTCGTTGGTGGTGATGTTGACACCAGCCACCTTACCGGCCAACATGTCCTGAGGATTAATCACCAGACCCTTGTTCTTGGAGTCGGGCTTCAAAGCTGTGACAGAACCGGTGAGGTCGCTTTTCTTCACCTGACCGTAACCGATGACCACGACATCACTCAGAACCGTCTGGTCATCCTCAAGTGTTATAACAAGACTGGGGGCAGCCTTCACTGTCTGGCTTTGGTAGCCAATGTAGCTGACGGTGATGTTAGCGCCCTGATTCGCTGTCAGTACGAAGTTACCGTCGAAATCGGATACGGTGGCAGTCTGCGTGCCGACAACACGTACCGTTGCGCCGATAATAGCTTCGCCTGTAGCATCATTCACATGGCCTTTTACGCTAATCTGCGCAAAAGCACCTACCGACAGGAACAGCCCTAAAAGAAGAGCCAGCATCCTGAACGGAATTTTCATGTTTTCCTGCTTCATCATTGATTTTAATTAATTAAATATTATAGTTTTAGCTAAAATTCACGGTGCAAAGTTACTTTTAATTTGTGCTTGATGTACTTTTTGCTGATAAAATTCGTTATAAAGATAATGCAATCGTTTGCACATGCCTTGGAGCGTAATAAGTTCGAAACATGTGACATTGAATTCCGAAAATGCCTAACTTTGCACTAACTAAGAACCAAAGATGGAAAAGACAACGCCGCTGACCATGAAGGATATTGCACAGGAATTTGGAATTTCTGTGGCTACAGTGTCGCGTGCACTGAAGGATTCGTCGCGTATCAGTGAAGAGAGGCGACGTGCTATTCAGCAGTACGCACGCGAACATAATTTTTATCCTAATGTCATCGGTGAAGCACTACGTCTTAGCAGGGTGGCGACGTCAAAGGTCATTGGCGTTATCGTGCCGGAGTTCACGCATTATTATTTTAGCAGTATCTTGACAGGGATTGAGGAGACGGCCTTTGCGCATGGCTACTATATCATCGTGGCTCTCAGTAATGAGCAGTATGAGCGTGAGGCACGTCTCTGTGAGATGTTCCATCGGCTGAAGGTCTGTGGCGTCATTGTGTCGCAGGCGAAGGACACCCGCCACTATGAGCATTTTCAGAAACTGCAGGATTCTGGCATTCCCATCGTCTTCTATGACCGTATTTGTACGGGGGTGAATGCCAGCCGAGTAGTGGTTGACGATTATATGGGAGCTTATAATGCTGTGGATTATCTGATAAGGACGGGATGTCGCCGGATAGCGTTCTACAGTGCTCCAATGCAGTTGGAAATCTCCAAGAATCGTTTCAACGGCTATAAAGACGCCCTGCTGAAACACGGGCTTCCGTTTGACGAGAGTATGACGCGTATCTGTGACAATCGGCAGGATGCCGAGCTCATCACTCCTGATATGTTTGACGGCGACCATTATCCCGATGCCTTCTTTGCTGTCAACGATGATACGGCCATAGGCATTCTCTATACTGTGAAGCGCATGGGACTGCGAGTGCCGGAGGATATCAGTATCTGTGGCTTCACCAACGATCAGCGTGCCGTGGCCTGTGACCCCATGCTGACAACGGTTGAACAGCGAGGCAAGCGAGTAGGGGAGGAAACTGTCGAAATTCTTATTGACAAGGTGGAAGGGCATTCGCCAATTGACAAGGTGGAAAAGCGTGTGGTGCGAACGAGATTAATCATAAGAGGAACAACAAGATAAAATAATACAATGAAACAGAAACCTGATTTGTCATTTTGGAAACTTTGGAACCTGAGCTTCGGATTCTTTGGCGTACAGATTGCCTACGCCTTGCAGAGTGCAAACATTTCGCGAATTTTCCGCACGCTTGGTGCTGATCCTCATTCGCTGTCATTTTTCTGGATATTACCCCCGTTAATGGGAATCCTTGTGCAACCGATTGTCGGAACGCTGAGCGACCGTACGTGGACACGCTTCGGGCGCCGCATTCCGTATCTGTTTATTGGTGCGGCTGTGGCTGTGGGTGTCATGTGCCTGCTGCCTAATGCGGGGAGTTTCGGCATGGCAGTCGGTACGGCGCTTATTTTTGGCCTTATAGCCCTGATGCTGCTCGACACCTCTATTAATATGGCAATGCAGCCGTTCAAAATGCTGGTGGGCGACATGGTCAACGAAGAACAGAAGGCAAAAGCATATTCTATCCAGTCGTTCCTCTGTAATGCAGGTAGTATAGTGGGCTTTCTCTTTCCGTTTTTCTTCACGTGGATAGGTTTGAAGAATGTCGCCCCCGAGGGTGTTGTGCCCGACTCCGTTATTTGGTCGTTCTATTGTGGGGCTGCCATTCTCATTCTCTGTGTTATCTACACTGTGGCCAAAGTCAGGGAGTGGACACCAAAGGAATATGCAGAGTATAATGAGTCACAAGAGTCACAAGAGTCCCATGACTCTGCCAATTGGCTGACATTGCTGAAGAATGCTCCTTCCACATTTTGGAAGGTTGGGCTGGTGCAGTTCTTCTGTTGGGCTGGTATGCTTTTCATGTGGACCTATGTCGTCGATGCCGTTTCCGAGACTGTTTGGGAAACGATAGATCCTACGACCACTGCTTATCAAGAAGCCGCCAACTGGACGGGTGTGCTCTATGCCCTTCAGGCTTTGGGCTCTGTAGTTTGGGCTATGCTCCTGCCCCGCTTCTCCAATACGAAACTTGCCTATTCGGTGAGTCTGGTGCTGGGCGGACTGGGTTTCCTGCTTATACCGCTTATTCACGATATGTATGGTCAGATACTGCCCTTCCTGCTAGTTGGTTGCGGTTGGGCGGCTATGCTGGCCATGCCCTTCACCTTTGTCACTAACGCCTTGCAAGGCTATGGTCACATGGGGGCGTATCTAGGCTTGTTCAACGGTACCATCTGCGTACCGCAGATTGTGGCGGCTCTCTGTGGCGGTGCCATTCTGTCGCTTGTCGGTCACCATCAGTCTTCAATGATGTTTGTTGCAGGTGTCTGTTTCTTGATTGGTTCAGTCTGCGTGTTCATTATTAAGAATGAAAAGAAATAGCGTGCAAACGTTTGCACTTTATTATTCTTTATTAACCCGCTTTCAATGAACGGCGGGTTATTATTTTTCGTAATTTTGCAGAAAACTAAATACCTAAGAAAATGAAAGTAATTTTTAATTTGGAGTACCAAACTTCTTTTGGGGAGGAGATGATGATTAACATTCCAAAAGAAAATGGTCATACGGAGCGATATAAGATGTTAACATCTGATGGCATGCACTGGACATGCGAACTGTCGCGTTTTGTTTTGGAAAAATCTTTTGTTGATTATTATTATTCTGTGTGCCGTGGTGAAAAGGAGTACCGCCACGAGTGGCTCTTGGAACCCCACCGGTTAGAGTTTGCAGCTACAAAGGGTGTGCGTTACATTGTCTACGACCATTGGCTAGATATACCAGAGGACTCCTATATGTACTCTTCTGCCTTCACCGATTGCGTGTCAGCCCGTAAGCGCCGGATGAGTACCAGCGTGGAATATGCCTCCACGGTGCGTTTGAAGGTACGTGCTCCACAATTGCGAGCCAATGAACGTCTTGCCGTCATTGGCGGTGGCGAGACCCTTGGCAACTGGGAAGCCCTCTGCGCCTTGCCGATGGCAGAACATGAGGCGCATGAGTGGGCTATCTCGCTTGACGCCACTTTGCTGCCCCAGACATTCGAATTTAAGTTCGTTTCACTCAATGGCGAAGACGACGTCACTCCTCTGTGGGAGAACGGCATGAACCGTACCATTGCCTTGCCTCCGATGGAGAATGGGGATGTTGTGGTATACGAGCTGTCTCAGGCTTATTTCCCCGTCTATCCGTGGAAAGGCGCCGGCACTGTGGTCCCAATTTTCTCACTCCGTTCCGAAGGCAGTTTCGGGGTGGGCGACTTCGGTGATTTGAAAATGATGATTGAATGGTGTGACAAGACCTGTCAGCGTGTGCTTCAGGTATTGCCGATTAACGACACCAACATGACTGGTACGTGGCAGGATTCCTATCCTTATAATTCCATCAGCATCTATGCACTTCATCCACAATACTGTGATCTGCGCCAATTGCCAGAGATTAAAGATGAGGCTTTAAGACAACAGTTCCAGCAGATTCAGAAGGAACTGAACGCTCTGCCACAGATAGATTATGAACGCATGTTCAAGGCGAAGATGGACTATCTGCGGACGGTTTTCGCACAAGAGTGGACAGCCGTTCAGCGCCGTGAGAGCTTTAAGAAGTTCTTTGAACAGAATAAGGAGTGGCTTGTGCCATACGCTGCGTTCTGCTATTTCCGTGATTTATATGGAACAGCAGAGTTTACGTCGTGGCCGAAAGAGGCAACTGTCCAGCAAACGCAGAAGTCTACATTTAAAGGTAAGAAGGAACTGCAGTTCTGGTACTATGTGCAGTATCACCTTGATCTTCAGATGCATTCTGCCCATGAGTATGCACGTGCCCATCGGGTCATACTTAAAGGCGACATCCCTATTGGTATCTCTCGTGACGGAGTGGAAGCATGGATTGAACCGAAATACTTCAATCTCAACGGCCAGGCTGGTGCTCCGCCTGATCCATTCTCGGCCGATGGTCAGAACTGGGGCTTCCCTACCTACAACTGGGATGAAATGCTGAAAGATGACTGTATGTGGTGGGTGCGTCGTTTCCGTAAAATGGCGGAGTTTTTTGATGCCTATCGCATTGACCATGTACTGGGGTTCTTCCGTATTTGGGAAATTCCTATGCCGTACAAGTCGGGGCTGATGGGACAGTTCAATCCTGCGCTTGGCATGAGTAGGGAGGAGATAGAGGGTTATGGCGTGACGTTTAATGATGGACTGTTCTTGGTCGACCATAAACGTTCTGACCGTTGGCATCCGCGCATCGCTGTGCAATATCAGGAGGCCTACAAACAGCTTTCTGAAGATCAAAAGTCCTGTTTCAACCGGCTTTACAACGACTATTTCTATTCTCGCAATAATCATTTCTGGTATCAGGAAGCCATGAAAAAACTGCCGCGGCTGACGCAGGCTACTCGTATGCTGGTTTGTGCCGAGGATCTTGGTATGGTGCCTGATTGTGTGCCTTGGGTGATGAACGAACTGCGTATTCTTTCACTCGAGATTCAGTCAATGCCGAAGGATCCGAAGGTCCGCTTCGGACACCTGTCGCAAAACCCATATCGCTCTGTATGCACCATCTCTACTCATGACATGCCGACCTTGCGGCAGTGGTGGGACGAGGATGAGACTCGTACGCAGGACTACTTCAACACCATGCTTTACCGTGGTGGCGAGGCGCCGCATCCGCTACCGGGTTGGCTGGCCAGGGACATTGTTTCCCGTCATCTGACATCGCCCTCCATGCTCTGCCTGCTCTCGTTACAGGATTGGTTTAGTATTGATGAGAACCTGCGCCTTCCCGACCAGAATGCCGAGCGCATCAACATACCTGCCAATCCGCGTCACTACTGGCGTTACCGCATGCACCTTACTATCGAGCAACTGATGCAGGCCGATGACTTCAACAACGAGATCAGCACATTAATTATACAGAGTGGACGAAAATGAAAAAGTTTTTAGTAAGTTTTTTGCTGTTGCCACTGATAGCTGTGGCTGGCACCGTGAAGTCGCCTAATGGCAATATCGAGCTGAATTTCAGTCTTGACCCGCAAGGACGACCAATGTATGAAATGTCATACAAGAACAAGCTGGTGGTGTTACCCTCACATCTCGGACTGGAGTTGGCTAAGGACAAGCATGCCTCGAAGGGCGTGCAGGAAACAGACCTCATGGATGGTTTCCATTTGGTGAAGGAAGAGACATCCACCTTCGACGAGACGTGGCGGCCCGTCTGGGGTGAGACGGCCACCATCCGCAACCACTACAACGAGTATGTGGCTGTGTTGCAGCAACAGAAGGAACATCGTCAAATGGCCATTCGCTTCCGTGTCTACGACGATGGTATCGGCTTCCGTTACGAATTTCCTCAACAGAAAGAGTTGAATTATTTCCTTATTAAAGAAGAACGGTCGGAGTTTGCAATGGCCGGCGACCACACGGCATGGTGGTTACCTGGTGACTACGATACTCAAGAGCAGGAGACGCAGGAGTCAAAACTCTCGGAAATTCGAGGCCGTATGAAGGAGGCTGTCAACTGGGACAATTCCAGCGTTGCTGTCTTCAGTGAGACGGGCGTTCAGACCTCGCTCCAAATGAAGAGCCAGGATGGACTCTATATCAATATCCACGAGGCGGCCTGTGCAGACTACGCTACCATGCATCTTGAACTGGTGGATGCACAGACCAAAGCCTTTACTACTAAACTTGGCGGCGGCAGTAACGCTTATACTCCTAATCCGACACCTTCGCCTTGGCCATTGCCGAAGCCCTTCACTTTCGTCAGCCATCTTACGCCTGATGCTACGGGCTTGAAAGGAGCTATGCAGACGCCTTGTGAGACACCTTGGCGCACAGTGATGGTTAGCGACGATGCCCGCGACATGCTCGCATCAAACCTCATTCTGAATCTCAACGAACCGTGCGCTTTGGACGACACTTCGTGGATTCATCCTACAAAATACTGTGGTGTGTGGTGGGAGATGATTGTCGGCAAGTCGTCGTGGAACTATACCGATGAGTTCCCCAGCATTAAGCTTGGCGAGATTGATTGGAAGAAAGTAAAGCCCAACGGTCGCCATGCTGCCAATAATGAAAAAGTGATGCGTTACATTGACTTTGCCGCCAAGAATGGTCTCGATGAAGTGCTTGTCGAAGGCTGGAATGTTGGTTGGGAAGATTGGGCCAACATGTGGAAGCGCGATGTCTTTGACTTTGTTACGCCTTATCCCGATTTCAATATCAAGATGCTGAACAGCTACGCCCATTCCAAGGGGGTGAAGTTGCTGATGCACCATGAGACCAGCAGTTCGACTCAGAATTACGAGCGCCATATGGAGCAGGCTTTTCGGTTGATGAACAGTTGCGGCTATGATGCCGTGAAGACGGGCTATGTGGGTGACATCATTCCCCGTGGTGACCATCACTATTCGCAGTCGATGAACAACCACTATCTCTATGTGGTCAAGGAGGCGGCCAAGCATCGTATCATGGTCAACGCCCACGAGGCCACACGTCCCACAGGCCTCTGTCGTACCTATCCTAATCTCGTTGGCAACGAGAGTGCACGCGGAACAGAGTATGAAGCCTTCGGTGGCTCACGTCCTGACCACACCTGCATCCTTCCGTTTACCCGTTTACAGGGAGGACCGATGGACTATACGCCAGGTATCTTTGAGACGCAATTGAAAAATTGGAGTGATAACACCTCGTGGGCACGTATCACCATTGCGGGTTCGCTGGCTCTCTACCTCACGATGTACTCACCGCTTCAGATGGCAGCTGACCTGCCCGAACATTACGAGAAATACGATGATGCCTTCCAGTTTATCCGCGATGTGGCTTGCGATTGGGATGATTCTCGCTATTTGGAGGCTGAGCCTGCTGACTACATTACGGTGGCGCGTAAAGCCAAGGGCACCGACAACTGGTTTATCGGCGGCAAATGCGATGAGAACGGTCATACGGCAGAGGTGAAACTTGACTTCCTTGACAAGGGCCGTCAGTATGACTGTACGATTTATGCGGATGCCAAGGATGCTCACTACGAAACGAACCCCAAGGCATATACCATTACCCGGAAGACCGTCAAGGCAGGACAGACACTGAAAATAAAGGAAGCTCCAGGTGGCGGTTTTGCTGTCTCGCTTCTGGCGCGTTAGTCCATAGTAGGAAGTTCCTGATAGCTGTCGAGCTTTTTCAGGTAATAGTCACGAAAGTCGCTCCAGCGATAATACGGAGCCATGTTTGTCTTAATCGGCAGCGTGGCTTCGTCTTCGTTTAGTAGTACCTTAAACACGACGTCCTTGTCGCTGGGGAAAGAGCGGTAGAATACAAACTGCAGATTAGCAGCCATCGGGAAGATGCGATAGCCGGCCCATCCTTTACGGTCAATCTGTTCCACATCGGCAATCTGTATGCCGTAGTTGTTAAGGTCAAGCAAACAAACCAACGGCAATACCATGGTTTCGTGGCCGAAACGGAGCGAGGCGCAGGGACGTCCCAGTTTGATACAGCTGTCGGCCTCCTCTATAATGCGGCGGAGCAGGTTGCGCTGCGAGAAAGGCTGATCTCCTCCATTAAGTGGGCAGTTGGCGAATCCCATGTAGAAGCGTGCGTTTTCGCGCAGGAAGTTACTGTATATCTCGTCATCCGTGAAAACATCATAGAGTGTCAGGTGCTTTCGTAATTCAGTGTTCTGAATATTTGAAGCCACTTTGAAAAAGGTGTATGCAAAACGTGTCGGATTGAGTTCATTCCTGATGAGACTGGTGTCGTTGACGAGTCGTGACATCAGTGATTCCGAGCGGTCGTGACGCATACAAAAGTCCAGAAACGGTCCTGAGGCGTCCAATTCTGTCTTGCGTGACCACAGTGCTGGGTCGCTTAGATTCATGTAGTACATGTCATGGGAACTGGCATCATGCGAAATCTGCAGGCGGGGGTTCATAATAAGCAACTGCTGCAGTGCATTCTCCATGGACAGGATACAGCGGATGACAACCGTGCTTTTGGCATCAATGTGGGCATCGTCTTCAAACACTTCAGGAAACCGCTCAAACATCCGGCGGGCAATTTGCTTATGCTGCTCTGCCCCTAAAAGGGTCAGTTCGCCTAATCGCCCCTGTGCATCCTCACGGATAATCCTCAATCTTTCCAATACATTCTTCCCCAAAGGCGTGAGCCTTCCAAGTGAGTCGGCATGTCGGAGCACATTGTATGGATAGTCGTATTCATAGCTGTTGGTCAGATACCGCGAGCCGTGACGGCCGTAGTGACTGATATAAAAAGGCTTCATGCCCTTTGGGGCTGGTGTCAGTTTCTTTTGAGGTCCCATGTAGGCCAGAAAATTGCTGGCAGAGAGGCGCAGGTTCTTCTTGATTTCCTCTTTGATAGTCTGTCCTTGGACTGTCGGCAATGAAGTTACCAAGAGCAAGAAAAAAACGATTCTCTTCATGTTTTTTTAAGTTTTGAACTGCAAAGGTACAAAATAATTATTATTTAAAAACTAAAAATCATGAAAAGATGCTTTAGATATGCGAATTTTATTGTATCTTTGCATCGTGTTCTTGCAAATGATATGGCAAAAAATCAAAAATGGCATGATGAATACTGGCTGTTATTAATGCAGATATACCTCTCCAAGCCTGTCGGCATGAAGCCTACATACAGTCGCGAGATGGTAAAGCTGGCATTAGAGCTGCACATTCATCCGACGACATTGACCGTTAAGATGCGCGAACTGAGTGCATTGGAGACGCCACGTATAGAGCGGATATGGAACAATTACAGTCAAAATCCGCGCAAGTTGTCACGTGCCGCCAAGCTCTTGCGCGAGATGAAGGGCTTCGGGCGCGCCGATGAATTTTATGATGGCGTTGAGACGGCCGAAACTTGGGAAAAAGACTGGGAGCCGATAGAGGGCCATGAGCCGTTGACTCCCGTCATGCTCATTTTGGTGCTTGACCTTTATTTCCGTCTGACACCGGCAACAATGGCCAAAGAAACCCCCGAGGTGCAGGAACTGGCTCGGCTTATGAAAGTGTCAACGGCTCTGGTGGTCGACTTGTTGGAGGTCTATCTTCATTGCGACCCCTGTCTGAAACGCCGTGATGTGACGTTCAGCCCGTTGCTGATACGTTGTCAGCAGATATGGCAGCGTTATGGCAATGGCGAACCCGAAGATCTGGCCGAGCTGGCTGCCCAGTTGTGTGAATACTTCAAATAAACATCAGCTAATGTTGGCATGAGCGACAGATTAGGACAGGTACAAGAGCTGAAACAGGAACAGAAACTGGTGCAGAATATTTCGCAGCAGCAGTTGTTGCATGCCCAATTGGTGGAGCTGCCCATTGCGCAGCTGATAGACCGTGTCAATACAGAGATGAACGACAATCCGGCATTGGAAATAGACTATGCCGACTATGATGATAGTCAAGATTACCCGGAATATTCTGATACGACAGAGAGTGACGGTACAAGCGATGACTACGATGCTCAGCGCGACCGCGAAGACCGTGAGTCTGCTCTTGATGATGCGCTTCAGGGCATTGGCCGTGACGATGAGGATTTGCCTGTCTATCAAGGTGGCACAAACGTCAGTGAAGAGCGCGAGGAAATGGTGTATGGCAACTCTGTCTCTTTCTACGATCAGCTGAAAGAGCAGATGGGACTGGCTAACCTTACAGAACGCGAAAGCTATATCATGGAGTATCTGATAGGTTCACTCGACGACGACGGACTGTTGCGAAAACCGATGGAAGCCATCAGCGATGAACTGGCTGTCTATCATAATTTAGACGTTGAACCTCAGGAAGTAGAGCGTGTGCTGGCTGTCTTGCATACGTTCGACCCCGCCGGCATTGGTGCCCGTTCACTACAGGAGTGTCTGTTGCTTCAGATTGAGCGGCGTGATGAGTCGAAGTTGAAGCAGCTGATGTTGCGTGTGGTGAATGACTATTTCGAAGAATTTACCAAGAAGCACTGGGAACGCATACAGACTGTGCTGCGTTTGACCGACATGCAGGCAAAGGCGCTGTTCGGTGAATTGCGCCGTCTGAATCCGAAACCAGGAGCGTCTATGGGCGAGGTCATGGGCCATGGCTTACAGCAGATCATTCCCGACTTCATCGTTGACACTTTGGACGATGGCACCGTCACTTTCACGCTGAACCAGAGTGAACTGCCCGAGCTACAGGTGTCGCAATCGTTTGCCGACTCCATGAAGGAATATCAGCAGAACAAGGGAAATGTCAGCCGCCAGTCGAAGGAAGCGTTGCTATATATCAAGCAAAAGGTGGACTCAGCGCAGAACTTCATCGAGGCTATCCGTATGCGGCATCACACGCTGACAGTTACCATGAACGCCATCATCCAGCTACAGCATCAGTTCTTCATCGATGGAGATGAAGCCTCGCTACGCCCCATGATCCTGAAGGATGTGGCAGAGCGTACAGGTCTCGACTTGTCGACCATTTCACGCGTCAGCAATTCAAAGTATGCTCAGACGCGTTGGGGCACATTTCCTCTGCGCTACTTCTTCAGTGACAGTTACACCACCGCGGAGGGCGAGGAATTGTCAACCCGCCGTATAAAGGCTGTGCTGCGTGACATCATTGCCGCCGAAGACAAAAGCAAGCCTCTTAGCGACGATGCTTTGTCCGGTCTGCTCAAGGAGCACGGCTTCCTCATTGCCCGTCGCACAGTAGCCAAATATCGTGAACAGTTAGGTATTCCCGTTGCAAGATTAAGACGATGACACGTGAAAAGCAGATAATCATAGCGGCAAGGGTTGTGAGCATGGTCTTCACGCCGTTCTATCTTCCCATCCTTGGACTGGTGGCTTTGTTCTTCTTGAGTTATCTGAGCCAGTATCTGCCCAGCTATAAGTTCTTTGTGTTGGCAGTTGTCTATTTCTTCACCATCCTGCTGCCAACGTTTCTCATCCATCTTTACCGCCGTTATCAGGGATGGTCGCTCATAGAACTGGGACATAAAGAACGTCGTATTGTTCCCTATTTGATTTCTATCCTCTGCTATTATACCTGTCTCTATATCATGGAGCAGATGCATATTCCCTATTTCATGCGCAGCATCGTTGCCAGTGCACTTGTCATTCAGATCGTGTGTGCGTTGATCAACGTGTGGTGGAAGATTTCCACGCATACGGCAGCCATCGGCGGTGTGGCAGGTGCTCTGCTCATCTTTTCCGAGCTGTTCAACTTTAACCCGATGTGGTGGTTTTCGCTCGTACTCCTCGTGGCTGGCATTTTGGGAACCAGTCGTATGATTCTACGGCAGCATTCGCTTGCGCAGGTTGTCGGTGGATTCTTGATTGGCTTCTTCTGTGCTGTGCTGACCATTGTCTATCTATAAAAATCAGAATAATCGTATGAAACCATTAGTAAGCATTATCATGGGCAGCACCAGTGACCTGCCCGTTATGGAGAAAGCCTGCAAACTGTTGGACGACCTGCAGGTGCCGTTCGAGGTCAATGCCTTGTCGGCTCACCGCACTCCCGATGCTGTCGAGGAGTTTGCCCGTAGTGCGAAGGGTCGTGGACTGAAAGTCATTATTGCGGGAGCCGGTATGGCAGCCGCGCTGCCAGGCGTTATTGCCGCCTCGACCACACTCCCTGTCATTGGCGTTCCCATAAAGGGCATGCTCGACGGGCTTGATGCCATGCTCAGTATCATTCAAATGCCACCGGGCATTCCTGTTGCCACGGTTGGTGTAAATGGCGCACAGAATGCCGCTATTCTCGCTGTGGAGATGCTCGCCCTGAGTGATGAGGGCCTTGCCGACCGCCTCAGTGCCTACAAGACAGGGCTGAAGGAAAAGATTGAGAAAGCCAACAAGGAATTAGCCGAAGTGAAGTATGAGTATAAGACGAATTAGTAGCGTTGCTCATGTAGGTAACATCGCCATCGGTGGTGATAATCCCATCCGTATTCAGTCGATGGCCACCACTGATACGAATGATACGGAAGCCAGTGTGGCACAGGCCAAGCGAATCATCGATGCCGGTGGCGAACTGGTGCGCTTTACCACGCAGGGCACGCGTGAGGCGGAGAACATGAAGAATATCTCTGCCCGTCTGAAGGCCGACGGCTATTGCCAGCCGCTTGTGGCCGACGTCCATTTTACGGCCCATACTGCTGACGTAGCGGCACAATACTGCGAGAAAGTGCGCATCAATCCCGGCAACTACGTGGATCCCGGCCGCACCTTTAAGCATTTGGAATACACCGACGAGGAGTATGCCGACGAGCTGAGGAAGATAGAAGCAAAGCTTATACCTTTTATTAATATATGCAAGGCTCACCACACGGCTGTGCGCATAGGCGTGAACCATGGTTCGCTCAGCGACCGCATCATGTCGCGCTACGGCGACACGCCCGAAGGCATCGTCGAGAGCTGCATGGAGTTCCTGCGCATCTTCCGGCGTGAGAACTTCAATGACGTGGTCATCAGCATCAAGGCCTCGAACACCGTTGTCATGGTCACTACAGTCCGCCTGTTGGTGAAGACGATGGACGCCGAGGACATGCACTACCCGCTGCACCTTGGTGTCACGGAAGCCGGTGAGGGTGAAGACGGGCGTATTAAGAGTGCCGTCGGTATAGGAGCATTGCTGACCGAGGGCATTGGCGACACCATCCGCGTCAGCCTTAGTGAGGAACCGGAATGTGAGATTCCCGTGGCCAGAAAACTGGTGGAACTCATTCCCGAGTGCGTACGTCTGCGTGCAGAAGCTGAGGCCAGCATCAAGGACGATACAATCACCCTGGCCCTCGATGCCGTTGAGTCTGTTGCTGTGCCACAGCAACAAGCTGAACAGGAAACCTGGGAAACCTTGCAACTGAAGGCAGCCATGGCTGTTGGTGCCCTGCTCATCGACCGCAAGGCCACGAAGCTCGTCCTTTGTGCCGAGCGGTTTTCCCGCTCGGATCTCCAGTCTCTTGCCGACAGCATCCTTCAGGCAGCGCGCATCAAGTTTACAAAGACCGAATATATCTCGTGTCCGGGCTGCGGCCGCACGCTCTACAACTTGCAGGAGACCATTGCCCGTATCAAGGCTGCCACTGGTCATCTGGTAGGGCTGAAGATTGGTATCATGGGCTGCATTGTCAACGGCCCCGGCGAGATGGCCGATGCCGACTATGGCTACGTCGGTGCCGGGCGTGGCAAGATTTCTCTCTACAAAGCCAAGGAGTGTGTGGAGAAGAACATCCCCGAGGAGGAGGCTGTTGATCGGCTGCTCCAATTGATATACAAAGATCATCCATTAAAAAAATAGAACATCATGAAGCGAATCATCATTGCATGCCTCTCATTGTTGGTGCTGACGGCATGCCAGCAGAAAGCCCAAGTGGCTCAGAATAACATGGCCGAGGAAAGCGCCGTTGAAACAGACACTGCCGAGTCAACACTGCAGGAGGGCTATGAAGTAGGCAATAAGTATATAGATTTTGAAATGGCAGCCCTGCAGGGCAACACCATCCGCCTGAGCGATTATGTGGCCAACAACCGTTATACGCTTGTCGACTTCTGGGCATCCTGGTGCGGACCCTGCCGTGCTGAGATGCCTACTGTTGTCAAGGCTTATACAGAATTCCACGGAAAGGGACTGGAGATCATTGGCGTGTCGCTTGACAACGAACGGTCTGCCTGGGCCGGTGCTGTGGAACAGCTGAACATGGCATGGCCGCAGATGAGCGACTTGAAGGGCTGGGACTGTTCCGGGGCTGCGCTCTACAACGTGCGCTCCATTCCGTCCAATGTCCTCATTGACCAGCAAGGCAAGATTGTTGCGAAGGACTTGCGGGGTGTCGGATTGCTCGACAAACTGGCAGAATTGCTTTAACCGCATGCCGATGAAGATACTCATTACCGGTGCCAGCGGCTTTATTGGTTCGTTTATCGTCGAGGAGGCGCTGCGTCGTGGCTTCGACACATGGGCAGCTGTCCGTGGCAGCAGTTCGAAGGCTTACCTGACCGACCCTCGTATTCACTTCATCGAGCTGAACCTCTCGTCGGAACAGCAGCTTGTCGAGCAATTAGGCGGACACGTTTTCGACTACGTGGTCCATGCCGCCGGCGTGACCAAGTGTCTTGACAAGCGCGACTTCCACCGTATTAATACTGAAGGGACAAAGCATCTGGTCAACGCCCTGCTGAAGCTGAAGATGCCGTTGTGCCGCTTTGTCTACGTCAGCAGTCTCAGCGTCTTCGGTGCCATCCGCGAACAGCAGCCTTATGAAGAGATACGGGAGACGGACACGCCTCAGCCCAACACGGCCTACGGACGTAGCAAGCTGGAAGCCGAGCAATGGTTGGATGCGCTGAGTGAAAAGTTAAGTGCTGAAGGTGTAGAATTCCCTTACGTCGTACTCCGGCCGACAGGCGTGTATGGTCCTCGCGAGAAGGACTATTTCATGATGGCCAAGAGCATCAAGCAGCACAGCGACTTTGCCGTGGGCTTTAAGCAGCAGGACATCACCTTCGTCTATGTCGCCGATGTGGTGCAGGCTGTTTTCCTGGCCCTTGAGAAGGGGCAGACGGGCCGTAAGTATTTCCTCTCCGACGGACAGGTGTATCAGAGCACCACGTTCAGCGACCTCATCCATGAGGAGCTGGGGCGTCCCTGGTGGATTCGTGTCACCGCTCCTGTGTGGGTGCTTCGCGTCGTGACCTTCGTTGGCGAATATGTCGGTCGTATGACGGGAAAGATTTCTGCACTGAACAACGACAAGTACAATATCCTGAAACAGCGCAACTGGCGGTGCGACATCGAGCCTGCCCGCCATGAGCTGGGCTACGAGCCGCAGGTAGACCTCAAGGAGGGCGTGCGCCGTAGCATCAAATGGTATAAGGAGAACGGATGGCTGTGAATTATATCAAATACATATTCGCGATTGAGAAGAAGCCGCGAAAGGGGCTGATGGCAGCAGAGTGGGTCATGATGGGCTACCTCGTACTGACGTCGTTGCTCATACTGTTCACATGGACCAAGCTGCCCGACCCGGAGCCCCTGCTCTGGGGACGCTTCCGCACCTGCGTCACCACCGTCGCCCTGTGGGGGGTCTACCGCATGGTGCCCTGCCGTTTCACCATGCTCTGCCGCGTAGTCCTACAGTTGGCTCTGCTGTCGTGGTGGTATCCCGATACGTTCGACCTGAACCGCATCTTCCCCAATCTCGACCCCTGGTTCGCAACCCTCGAACAGCGTCTCTTCGGCTGTCAGCCCGCCCTGCTCTTCTCACAGCAGTGGACCAGTGCCGTGTTCAGCGAACTGATGTACATGGGCTATTCCTCCTACTACCTGCTCATCGCCATCGTCACGCTCTACTATTTTTTCAAGCGTTATCAGGAGTTCGACCGTGCGGTGTTCATTATCCTTGGCTCCTTCTTCGTCTTCTACGTCGTGTTTGTGGCGCTGCCAGTTACGGGTCCCCAGTTCTACTATCTGGCCGCGGGGCTCGATAACATCAGTCAGGGCGTATTCCCTGATGTTGGCGACTACTTCCTGACCCACGACGAGATGATGACGATGCCGGGCTACGAGGACGGTCTCTTCTACCGGTTTATGATTTTTGCCCATGCAGCTGGCGAGCGACCCACCGCCGCCTTCCCCAGCAGTCATGTCGGCGTGACGCTTGTCCTGCTGTTGCTGGCCTTTCACTCGCGTAGTTGGCGTCTCACGCTCTTCGTGTTGCCCTTCTTCCTGTTGATGTGCTTAGCCACCGTCTACATCCGTGCCCACTACGCCATCGACGTATTGGCAGGCGTCGTCACCGGCCTGATCCTCTATTTCGCATTAAAGCTTTTCTATACGCTGCGATTCAAGGGGAAAACAGTCTGAATCCTTGTCATTTTTTTCAGCTTCGTTCTACAGCCTCTGTGCACTCTGTGTCTCTGTGGTGAGTAATCAGAATTACAGGGAGCCTTCGCAGAAAAGTCCCAAGGCCTGGGAAAAATGTCCCACGGCCTGGGACAAAAACGCGGAGGCTCCGCAGAAATCTGTAGAGGCTCCCCAGAAATAGTTTTTACATCGGCAGAAATCTGCTAAAATATCAGAAAATGGCACTTCCCTATCACCCTGACTTGTGCGACGTTGTAATGCACAGGAAACGGGAGGGCGTGAGAAAATAATCGGGCTGATGTTTGTTTAGTCCGATTATTTTTTTTATCTTTGCAACAGATTCGTGGCAATTTTGCCCAAAATCCGTTTAACTATAGAATAACAATGCGAAAGAATCCATTCCTTATCACCCTGATGTGCATGGTGCTGGCCGTTGCAGGATGCGATGGTGGAGGTGTCGTAACCGACAGTCAGCGGAAGTGGGCTGACAGTCTGATGAACGCTACCTATATTTCAAGAGACTATCAGCGTATCATGACGCTGGCCGACAGTCTGAAGGCGACGGGGCTCTTCTCTGAAGGCAAGACCTGCTACTGGCTGGGCTATGCCAGCGACCGCATGAACCAGAAGCGCATGGCCGAGTTCTACTGGAAGATGGGCATTACGGCGACGGAAGAGGCCACCGACGATGAGAGCGTGAACATCTATGCCAACACGGCCAGCCGCCTGACGGGTCTGAAGTGTACCTGGGGCGAGTACGAGGCTGCCCTGAAGGTATCGCTCCCCGCTGTCGACCGATTGAGGAAACTGGGCTGTGACACGACGAGCGAATATACCAACCTGCTAATCTATACGGGCTGTTGCCAGAGCCATTTCGGCATCAGTGAGTCGGCCATCGACGAGACGTTGCAGCGCGGCTATGATTCCCACCTCAAAAACATCAGCATGCATCCGAATGCCATTGCCTGTCGTGATGCCATGGTCGGTGTCATCAACATCATCTTCAACTATATAGAAATGCAGGATTACAAGAAGGCCATGACGTGGATTAACAACTACGGTGACCTGATAGGGAAGTATGCACAGATGCCGGATGCCCGTTCAGACTACCTTGAACGGCAGCAGGGCCGCTACGAACTGTTTCGTGCCACGGCACTTGAAGGCACAGGGCGCAGGACAGAGGCAGCGGCGGCATATCAGAAGTACCGGCGGATGGCGGGCAGCCAGACGGCAGAAGGCCGGATCTTCGGCTGCGACTATCTTCGCGTGGCCGGAAGATGGCAGGAGGCTGCCGACAACTACAGCAGCCTGGACGAGTTGATGGCGGAGAACAAGTCAACCTTCTCGTTGGAGAACATCCAGAAAATGCTGTTGAAGAAGTTTGAGGTCAACATGATGGCCGGACGCTTAGATTCGGCCAAGGCCGTGAGCATGGCCATCGCCCAGCACCTCGACTCAGCCATCACAGCGACACAAGTGGCCGATGCCCGCGAACACGAGGCCGTTCACCAGAAAGAACAGGAGATGGTGGCCGAGCGCGAGCAGGCACAGCACCAGCGCATGGTGAGCCGGCTGACCATCATGGCGGTCATTATCGCGGCACTGTTCATCTATATCATCGTGCGCCAAAGAGCCGCCAAGCGCCTCGCTGAGGTAAAGGCGGCTCAGGAGCGCATAGAGAGCGAACTACGTATTGCCCGCAACATTCAGATGTCTATGCTGCCAAGCACATTCCCCCAGCGCGAGGGCTTGGAAATGTTCGCCTCAATGACCCCCGCCAAGGAGGTTGGCGGCGACCTCTACGGCTATCTGATGGAGGACAACCGGCTCTACTTCGCCTTGGGCGACGTCAGCGGCAAGGGTGTTCCTGCCTCGCTGTTCATGGCACAGGCTACGCGACTGTTCCTGACGTTGGCTAAACAGGGAATGATGCCCGCAGAAATCTGCACGCGAATGAACGATGCCCTGAGTGGCGAGGACAACGAGAACAGCATGTTCGTCACTTTCTTCCTCGGACTGGTGGACTTGGAGACGGGTCACCTCGACTTCTGCAACGCTGGTCACAACCCACCAGTTATTGGTGGCGGCAGCCATCACGTTGATTTCCTTGAAATGTTGCCGAATGTTCCCATCGGCCTCTTTCCGGGCTTCGAATACGCAGGCGAGCAGATTGACACGATCAAGGATCGTCCGCTGTTTATCTACACCGACGGACTCAACGAAGCGGAGAACCCGCAGCAGGAGCAATTTGGCGACGACCGTCTGCTCAGTATCCTGCGCACCATCTCCTTCGACTCTGCCCAGCAGGTCATCGAAACACTGCAGGCCGAGGTCGAAACCCACCGCAACGGTGCCGAGCCCAACGATGACCTCACGATGATGTGCCTCAACGTTCACTCCGGCGCGACAGGCTGTTGAAGTAGGTGGAATACATGCGCTATGCCATACTGTAATTATAAATAAAGCAAGAACAATGAAAACGACATTACCTTTGTGGATGCAGACAATCATCCTTCTGTTTGGTCTGACGGCAGTTGTACCGGTTAAGACATGGGCACAAGCTGAACCGTCGGAACGGCTGACGAGGCTGCTCAAGCCCGGCACAAGCACAGTCTATTCGTTCAACTATCCGACCGTCAACACCGCCGGCGAACGCATCGTGCTCTCAGCGGCCCTCATTGCCTGGACTCCTAACGACCGGCAGGAGAGCGACAGCATCGAGACCTTACATATCTACAGCCACGCCACCATCGGTGGTGATGAGGAACGGCCTACCACGCAAGGCTTCTCCAAAGAACAGATGATGTTACAGACGCTGCCAAGGCGTACATACGGTGAACTCTTTGATGATACCAACGCCGAATACGTGGGACGCTGTATCATCATCGCGCCCGACTATGAGGGCTTTGGCGTCACCAAGGATTTGCCCCATCCCTATCTCTCGCAGCGACTGACGGCGCAGCAGGTGCTCGATGCCGTCAACTACGGGCTTGATCTCTACCGCAAGGAGGTGGCAGAGAAGACGGATGAAAACCCGCTGCTGCCCATCAAGAGCGACTGGCGCACGTTTGGCCTCGGCTATTCACAGGGGGGCGCGGTCACACTGGCTGTACAGCGCCTTATCGAGGAGCAGGGGCTGGCAGGACAGTTGCACTTCTATGGCAGCATCTGCGGCGACGGCCCATACGATCTCATAGAGACCATGCGCTACTATTTCGATGATGACGGTACCAGTTACGGCGCGAAGACTGATCACCGGCAGGGCATCTGTACCTATCCCGTGGTCGTTCCGCTCATCATCAAGGGCATGTGCGCCACACATCCGGCAATGGCTTCATACCGTATCAACGATTACCTGTCGCAACAACTGCTCGACACCGACGTGCTGAGCTGGATAGACAGCAAGGAATACACCACAAGCGAGATGTCAAAGATGTGGTACGACCAGCTACAGTCTGGCTTAGATGTCCAAGACCGCCACTATACCCCGGAGCAGATGGCAGAGATGTTCTCCACGCCCAAAAAGGACAAAGTATGGGGACATTTGGACAAGATGTTCACACCAGAGATATTTGACTACTTGAACAACGCCGACAATCTGTCTGTCGTGCCGAGCGAGGCAGCCAACGCCCCGCAGGCTCTGCATCGCGCCTTGGCCGACAACTCGGTCGCCACGGGGTGGGAGCCACAGCACCGCATACAGTTCTTCCACTCGCGTGGCGACATGGTCGTTCCCTACGGTAATTACTTGGCCTTCCGTGACGCACATCCAAGTGGCGAGAACAGCATGTATCGGATTGACGACACTTTCACCGACAGTGACCACATGGATGCTGCCACCGTTTTTTTCCTGGAATTATGTGTCACCGGCTCTTTCGTTCCTCACTACCAGTGGATCAGTGAGGCCGTTATCCCAACAGGCATCGATACGAAGTGCATGACCGCCGCTCAGCGTCTGATGAACGGCGGATGGTACACACTCGACGGCCGCAAGCTCTCGACCCGGCCGACAACGAAAGGACTGTATATCCATGGAGGACGTAAAGTCGTCATCCCCTAAGGATCGGTTTTAGCTACAGCAACACGTACTTCCAACTCGATGCCGACATCAGCGTCACGACAATGGTGGGAACGGGTACCACAGGCAATAACGCGAAGTCCTTCAGCGGAATCTTCAACGGCGGCAAGATCGTGACCACCAACGGCACCACCTGTTGCGGCGGCTTTGTGGGCTATACCAGTGACCATCAAGAATAGCATTTACGCTCCACAGACCGATGCTAACGCCGTTAACGACGGAGCCACCTTCTATCGCTACAACACGAAGCACGTAGGCACCATCACCCTGACCAACTGCTACTATACGCAGACGCTCGGTACGGCGCAGGGCAAGCAGGCTTTGAGCATAGGCTTCCCCGTGGACGTCGACATCACCGTTGTGCCCACAGGCAATGCCACCGAATATGGTGCGAGCGACATTATTGACTATGAGGGCAATGCCACAATGGACGACACCAATGGCTACGTCCTCACGATGGTAAGTACGAATGTCGTCTTCGGTTTCGCAATGACAGGCCCCGCCCTTTACTACATTGAAGGCAACGGCACATCGGCTTCACCATACATCATCAGCAATGCCGGCGTTTGGGAGTATATCGTCAGCCTCGTGAACTATGGTCAGAAGTATGTTTCTGGCAAGGATGAAGAGGACAAAGACATCTATTCAGAATACGCCACCGCCTACTACAAGCTCACCGACGACATTGAGGTGACGACGATGATGGGTTCTGAGAGCCACAGGTTCAAGGGTCACTTTGACGGCAACGAACATACGCTGACCTTCAACTACCACAGTAATGAGCAGTACACTGCCCCGTTCCGCTACATCGAGAATGCCGAAATCAGCAACCTGCGCATAGATGGCAACATCACAACGGGGAGGTTGTTCGCAGTCGGCTTCGTGGCCAACGCCAAAGGCAACAACACGATAACCAACTGCCGTGGCGCTATTGAGCCCGACAACTGGCTTGTTTCGCCGCAACTCACATTGGACGGCACAATGAAGGTGTGGCTGAAGGGGCAGGACGGAGATGATTACAGGGAGCATTTCGCCATCTATCTCTCTACCACAGGCGGCAGCAAGAGCGATTTCCTTGATGGAAGCGGAAACCTGCAGAACGGAGTCGTCACGCTGGTGTCCGAGACTGAGACCACCAATAAATACCAGGAATAGTCCATGCGCCGCCTGCACTTTCATCGTAGAGGCTGAAATCGTCGAGCACGAGATAGAACTGGTCATTGCAGTTGAAGTGGCGGATAGCGATGTAGCCAGTCCCGCTGTAGGCACTCAGGTCGGCGGTGCTTCCTCGGCGCGGCGAATACGCTGTACTTCCCCCAGCCCTCTGGCGATAAGATACCTCACCTCAACGCCTTCCGTGCATACTTCCAACTCTCCAATGGCCTCACTGCCGGAGACGTAGCCTCTGCCCGCCTGTACTTTGATGGCGAGGACACACAGACGGGAATGGGTCACACAGAAATCACAGACCATACGGACAAGGCTGACGCATGGTATAGCCTCGACGGTCGTAAGCTCCAAGGCCAGCCGACGCAGAAAGGACTCTATATCCATGGTGTCCGCAAGGTCGCGATTAAATGAGAGAAGTGAGAGCTTGCTCACACTTCCGAGCGTGAGCGAGCTCGAGCTTCAGCTCAAGGTCGCGATTAAGTGAGAGATTAAAAAGAAGTGAAATCTCTTTTTTTTCTGTGAGAAAATTTGGAGGTGTCAAAATTATTCCTTACCTTTGCAACCGAAAAGACATAATAGCCAATGGGATTCCGACATCAGCGCACGCGTCGGAATTCTTTTGTTTTTTGTCTGCCTAAAATAAATAAGACTCTGGCTTAACCGCCTGAACTTAAAATATAAATAGTATATAGTAAAATAGTATATTATGGCATACATGTCACAGGAAGGCTATGATAAGTTAATAGCCGAGTTACAGCATTTGGAGGCCGTGGAGCGTCCTAAAGCATCGGCCGCCATCGCGGAAGCACGCGATAAGGGCGACCTGAGTGAAAATAGTGAGTACGACGCCGCCAAGGAGGCTCAGGGCCATCTGGAGGCGAAGATAAACCAGTTGAAACAGGCCATTTCGGAGGCAAAGATTGTGGACACTTCAAGGCTGTCGACTGACGCCGTCCAGATTCTGTCGAAGGTGGATATGACTAATCTGGCCAACAAGGCTAAAATGTCCTACACCATCGTCAGCGAGAATGAGGCCAACCTGCGCGAGGGCAAGATCAGCATCACTACGCCCATTGCCCAGGGACTGCTGAACCACAAGGTGGGCGACGAGGTGGAGATCAAGATTCCACGCGGCACCATCAAGTTGCGTATAGACAAGATCACCGTTGGATAATTCACAATTCATAATTCACAATTAATGATGGATATATTCAGTAAGATTGCCGCTGGTGAGATTCCCAGCTACAAATGCGCCGAGAACGACGAGTTCTACGCTTTTCTTGATATCAATCCTTTGGTGAAGGGGCACACCCTCGTCATTCCCCGTCGCGAAGTCGACTATTTCTTCGACATGGCCGACGATGAGTTAGCCCGTTACCAGCAGTTTGCCAAGCGTGTGGCCGTTGCCATCAAGAAGGCTTTCCCCTGCCGCAAGGTGGCTCAGGTGGTGCTTGGCCTTGAAGTGGCCCACGCCCACATCCACCTCATTCCTATGCAGAGCGAGGCCGATGCCGACTTCCGCCGTGAGAAGTTGAAACTCACGGAAGAGGAATTTAAAGAAATTGCCGCAAAGATTCGTGAGGAGTTTGTCTGATTAGACAAACTCCTCGCCGTATTTCAACCTTACTTCATTGATGTATTTACGGATGAGTGCCGACGAGTCGCCCTTTTTGCAGATGAGCAGCACGTCGCCAGACTCTGCCACGATATAGCCGTTCAGTCCGTGGAGTACGGCCAGGTGACCACTGGGCATCTTGATAATGTTGTCGTGGCAGTCTTCCATCATCACCTCTGAATCAACGACGACGTTGTCGCCATCATTTTTCTGCATTGCTTCGTATATGGAGTGCCACGTGCCCAGATCGGCCCATCCGAAACAACATTTCATGACATAGACATCGGACGATCTCTCCAGTATACCGTTGTCTATTGACATGTTGGGAAACTTCGAGAAATTCTCCTTGACGAAAGCCCGTTCCTCATCTTTGGTCACCATAACGCCTTCCTGGTCTATCAGTCGGAATACAACAGGGAGGATTTTGCGCAGGCTCATGACCAGATTCTTGATGTTCGAAAGGAAGATACCCGTGTTCCACAGGAACTCGCCGCTATCCACAAACACTTTTGCAAACTCGCGTTCAGGCTTCTCCGTGAATGACTGTACGCTGAAGATGTTTGCCGGACCGGCGGGTTCGCCTGTCTGGATATAGCCGTAGCCAGGCTCCGGGCGTGTCGGCTTGACGCCCATGGCAACCAGACAGTCCTTTTGGGCTACGAAATCGAAGCATGTACTCACATTCTTTTTGAACTCGTCGTCACCTAAGATGGCTTGGTCTGACGGAATAATGATGACCTGAGCATCTGGACAAATATGCGAAATACGGTATGCAGCCCAAGCCACACTGGGTGCGGTATTGCGGGCTACGGGCTCTGCCAGCACATTGTCGTCAGGCAATTCGGGCAGTTGCTCCTTTATATAATGTGAATAGTCCTCCTGAGTGCTTACAAAAATGTTTTGTTTCGGTATGACTTGTGTCAATTTGTCGTAGGCTTGCTGTAACTGCGTGCGTCCCGTTCCGAAGAAGTCAATAAACTGTTTGGGTTTCTCTTTTCGACTGCTAGGCCATAGCCGTAGTCCTACACCACCCGCAAGTATAACACCAAAATGTTTTTCAGATATTTCCATGTACTTAGATTGATGAGTTAAAACTAATTCGGCGACGAAGATACGCAATAAATATGATATTTGCAAGTATTTTTACGATTTTTAGCTGAAACTTTTTGTCAGTTCAAAAAATCTTATTACCTTTGCACCGCTTTTGAAGCCCAGATGGCGGAATCGGTAGACGCGCTGGTCTCAAACACCAGTGGGGCAACCCGTGCCGGTTCGACCCCGGCTCTGGGTACTACAGGCTCAAAGTGAGGGGAATCTTCGGATTCCCTATTTTTATTTCCTCGTAACCTTTTTTGTTTCTTGAAATCTTTTTATGTGTTCGATTGTGAAGGCCGGAATTTACGCGGAGCCTCCGCAGATTTCTGGGGAGCCTCCGCAGAATTACAGGGAGCCTCCGCAGAATTCTGTAGAGGCTCCCTGTAAAATCGTTCTTTTTGTGCTTGTCGGCTGCCTTGTGTTCAGACGACTTCGATGCCTTGCTCTTCGCAGAGTTTCAGGCTCATCTCCTTCAGCTTGAACTTCTGGATTTTTCCAGAGCCGGTGAGCGGGAATTCCTTGATGAAGAACACGTACTTCGGAATCTTGTAGCGGGCAATCTTGCCGCGACAGAACAGCTGTACGTCCTCGGGCGTCATCTGTGCGCCTTCTTCCAGGATGATGAAGGCGCCCACGGCCTCGCCGTATTTCTTCGACGGTACGGCAGCCACCTGTACGTCGCGGATGCCGGGCATGTGATAGAGGAACTCCTCTATCTCGCGTGGGTAGATGTTCTCGCCGCCGCGGATAATCATGTCCTTGATGCGGCCCGTAATCTTATAAAAACCTTCTTCGTCCTTCACGCCCAGGTCGCCGGAGTGCAGATAGCCGTTCTTGTCGATCACCTCTGCCGTGGCCTCTGGGTTCTTGTAGTAGCCTTTCATCACGTTGAAACCCTTGCAGCACATTTCGCCCTGCACGCCGACGGGACATTCCTCGCCGGTCTCGGGGTCGAGTACTTTTACGTCCACGAACGGGAAGTCGCGGCCTACCGTGGTGCAGCGCTGCTCGAAGGTATCGTTCAGACAGGTCTGCGTCATGCCGGGCGAGCTCTCCGTCAGTCCGTAGACGCTGGTGATGGTCATATACATCTTCTCCGACACCTGCTTCATCAGTTCGATAGGACAGAGCGAGCCCGCCATGATGCCCGTACGCAGACAGGTGAGGTCGAACATCGAGAACATCGGGTGGTTCAGCTCTGCGATGAACATCGTCGGCACGCCATAGACGGCCGTACACCTTTCTTTATGTATAGAGGCGAGCACCACGAGGGGGTCGAACTTCTCGACCATCACTTCCGTACAGCCGTGGGTCAGACAGTTCATGGTGGCCAGCACCACGCCGAAGCAATGGAACAGCGGCACGCACACGCAGAGCTTGTCGTCCTGCGTAAAGCCCATGTTCTCGCCAGTGAAATAGCCGTCGTTGGAAATGCCGAAATGGGTCAGCATCACACCCTTGGGGAAACCGGTGGTGCCGCTGGTGTACTGCATGTTGCACACGTCGTAGCAACTCACCTGCTTTTTCATCTCGTTGAGCGTCTCGTCCTCGATGTTCTGTCCCAGCAGCAGCAGTTCGGCCGTGTTGTACATGCCGCGATACTTCTCCATACCTATATATACTACGTTCTTCAGGAAGGGGAAGCGTTCGCTGTTCAGGTGGCCGCGCTCGCAGGTTTTCAGTTCCGGCAGCATGGTGTAGGTCATGTCCACGTAGTTGCAGTCCCACGTGCCGTCAGTGATGCAGAGTACCTCCATGTCGGAGTCCTTGCACAGATATTCCAGTTCGTTCTGCTTGTAGTTGGTGTTCACCGTCACCAGCACGGCGCCGATTTTTGCGGTGGCGTAGAGAAAGGTCAGCCAGTCGGGCACGTTGGTGGCCCAGATACCTACGTTTGAGCCGCGCTTCACGCCGATGGCAATCAGACCCTTGGCCAGATTGTCTACGCGCTCGTTGAATTTCGACCATGTAAAGCGCAGGTCGCGGTCAGAGTAAACTATATATTCCTTATCCGGCGTAGTCTCGGCCCAGTATTCTAGCCATTCGCCTAAGGTCCGTTCCCACAGCTTGTATCCCTCCGAACCAGTCTCGGCCGGATAAGTTCTATCGGGCAGCGGTCTGCCCGCCATATCGTACTTTACATCACTCATAATGTTCAATGCTCAATGCTCAATGTTCAATGTTCAATGAATTAAAATGGTATGTAAACTACTGCGAGAATCTTTGCACTCTTGCCGGGGGCACCGTGCACGTGGTGCTTCACGATGCTGTCGTAGAAAATCGAGTCGCCCTCTTTCAGGTTGTAGGTGTCCTTGCCGTACACAATCTCCACCTCGCCCTGCATGACGTAAATGAACTCCTCGCCCTCGTGGGCCGAGAGCTGGAACTCAGGACTCTCCTCAGGATTGATGTCGATGACGAACGGCTCCATGTGGCGACCAGCCTTCTGCTGTGCCAGCGGGTGATACTCCATGTGCTTGCGGGCATCGGTGGCATCGTTGCTGAAGCTGATGCTGGTTTCGCGCTCACGGTCGGCAGCACGACATACGACGGGGCCCAGAGCGTCGCTATCATCCATAAAAGTACCCAGGCGCACGCCTAATGCACGGGCTATCTTGATGAGCGGTCCTAATGAGGGCAGGTTTTGGTCACTTTCAATGGAACTGATTTGTTCGACAGTCAGTCCGCTACGTTCGGCCACCTCTTCGATGGTCAGATTCTTGGACTCGCGTAGTCCTTTGATTTTGTGTCCTACGATTGTGTTGTTGTTCGACATGTTCTTTCTATTATAGTCTAACTTGGTTTGAAAAATCGTGCAAAGTTACAAATTATAGCCGAAAAACTATTCTTTTTTTTGGGAAGATTAACACAATTACGTGCTGAAATACAATAAAAAAGAAGTTTTGCCCGTTACTTATACCGTATGCAGTGGACAGACAGAATACGTCAGGTGAAAATCCTCTTGGTCATTGCGGCACTGATTATTGCCGTGGTGTCGCTGTTGGTGTCACACTATCTCGTACACGACCTGCAGCGTGAGGAACGTAACAAGATGGAGACATGGGCAGAGGCACTCCATGCGCTGAACGAAGCTGACGAGACAACAGACTTGACGCTGGTGCTGAACGTGATGCAGTCGAACAACACCATCCCCGTCATCGTGCTCAATCGCGACGGCACCGTTACCGACAGCCGCAACATAGAAGTGAAGGGCAGTGACTCGGCAGCTTATGTGAAAGCGTATGCAGAACGGATGTTACGTGCTGGCGACTATATCAAAATAACCTATGGCGACTCTACGGACTACCAGTTTGTATGCTACGATGAGTCGACAATGCTGAAGCGCCTGACGCAGTGGCCCTATGTGCAGCTGGGCATCGTGATGATATTCGTCGTGGTGGCCATCTTTGCCCTGCTGTCGTCGAAGAAGGCCGAGCAGAACAAAGTGTGGGTCGGACTGTCGAAGGAGACTGCCCACCAGCTGGGCACGCCCATCTCGTCGCTGATGGCATGGGTGGAAATCCTGAAGGAGAACTATCCGCAGGACGACCTGATACCGGAAATGGACAAGGATGTCAAGCGTCTGGAACGTATTGCCGAGCGTTTCTCGAAGATTGGTTCGCTGCCCGAACCCGTTGAATCATCCATGAACGAGGTCATCGACCATGTGGTCGACTACATGGATCGCCGCACATCCAAGAAGGTGGAGATGGTACGTCGGCTGCCCGATCACGATGTGCGCGTCAAGATGAACGCCTCGCTTTTTGAGTGGGTGATAGAGAATCTGTGTAAAAACGCCGTCGATGCCATGGAGGGCAAAGGACGCATTGTGCTGACGCTCATGGAGGAACCCGGACGTGTGGTGATTGAGGTGGCCGACAATGGCAAGGGCATCCGCAAAAAAGACATCAAGAATGTGTTTACGCCAGGTTTCACCACCAAGAAGCGCGGATGGGGACTTGGGCTCTCGCTGGCAAAGCGCATCGTCGAGGAATACCACAAAGGCCGCATCTTTGTCAAGCAGTCGGAGGTGGGAAAAGGCACGGCGTTCCGTATAGAATTACGAAGCCGTTGAAAAATATGGGAAAGAAGTAATGTAGTAAGACAATAACGGGGCCGTCTGTTCGTTATTGTATTGTATATATACATCACAAAGAAGAATTTATGATAGAATACATCAGGGGCGAGCTGACAGAGCTGACGCCCGCATTAGCTACGGTTGAGGCTGCAGGCGTTGGATACGGACTTTGTATTTCGCTGAATACGTATAGTGCCATTCAGAGGCTGCGGGGAGACAACGGGAACAAGAGGGAAGTAAAACTCTACGTCTACGAAGCAATCCGCGAAGATGCGTACGTACTCTATGGCTTTGCAGACAAGAAGGAGCGCGAGATGTTCTGTCTGCTCATCACGGTGAGCGGTGTGGGTACGAATACAGCCCGCATGATGCTGTCGGGAATGAGCACCAGCGAGCTGTGCAATGCCATCTCTACGGGGAATGCAAAACTGATACAGAGTATTAAGGGCGTGGGAAAGATGACGGCACAGCGCCTCATTGTAGATCTGCGCGACAAGATTGTCGCATTGGGTATTGCCGATGAAATTCCAGCTGGCGGCACGATGGCTGCACCTGTCAATAATGCCGTGCGCGACGAAGCCGTGGCGGCCTTGACCATGCTGGGCTTCTCGCCTGCTCCAACGCAGAAGGTGGTGGTGCAGATTTTGCAGCAGCAGCCGACGCTGCCCGTGGAGCAAGTCGTGAAGTTAGCACTGAAGCAGATAAAGTGAAGAGCGAAAAGTGAAGAATGACGAGTGGTGAGTGAAAAGTGAAAAATGAAAAATTTGCTGTCGCACGGTTCTTACGCAAATTAGCCATTGGGGCATTTGTTGGGCTACCGTTGTTGCTGTCATTTGGAATGGCGGCAGCAAATTCCATTCCCGACGAACCGTCGCCTACCCATAGCCTTTTACTTTCATCGATCTTTCCTCAGGACGACAAGACAAAGCAGCAGAAACCTGTGCCAAAAATGCAGCCGAAGCTGGAAACCGAGGATGAGACCATTCCCGATTCGCTCTTGAATGCCCGCTGGAAAATCAAACGAACAACTCCTGTCATCACGGAAGACCTTGACTCGTCGGCGCTCGATCTGCACATGCCGGAAAACATTAAGCAGCAGGTGGAGTACAACGACTCGCTGAATCTCTATTTCATTGGTTCGAAGATTGGCGACTCCTATCTGAATGCGCCAATTCTGATGACGCCAGAGGAGTATCTGAAATGGAGCGAACGGCGCAGTCGTCAGGCTTTCTTCCGCAATAAAAACACCGAGGACTACCAGTCGCAAGGACAGGATAAATTCTCGTTTCTCGACATGCACTTCGACTTAGGCCCTGCCGAGAAGATATTCGGCCCTGGCGGCGTCCGCGTGAAGACACAGGGAACGGCTGAGCTGAAACTGGGTGCTACGCTGAAGAATATTGAAAACCCCTCGCTACCTATCCGTAACCGCAAGACGACGAACTTTGACTTCGACGAGAAAATCAACTTGAGCGCCAACGCCAAGGTGGGCGACAAGATGAACTTCAACTTCAACTACAACACCGATGCTACGTTTGAGTTCGATACGCAGAACCTGAAACTGAAATACGAAGGCAAGGAAGACGAAATCATCAAACTGGTGGAGGCTGGTAACGTCAGCTTCCCAACGAACAACTCGCTGGTGAAGGGCGCATCGAGCCTCTTCGGCATCCGTACCGACATGCAGTTTGGAAAGCTGAAACTGCAGACGGTGGTGTCGCAGAAGAAGTCAACGTCAAAAAGCGTCTCTTCGAGAGGTGGTACGCAGACGACACCCTTTGAGATAGATGCTGCCGACTACGAAGAGAACCGTCACTTCTTTCTGTCACAATACTTCCGCACCACCTACGACAAAGCGATGTCTACCATGCCGAACCTGACAACCGGTGTCAAGATAAACCGTGTAGAAGTATGGGTTACCAACAAGACGTCTACTACGGCCAATACACGCAACATCGTGGCACTGACAGACCTTGGTGAGAATCTGAAAGTGTCGAACAAAGTATGGACACTGGCAGGCGAGAACGTTCCCAGCAACAATGCCAACAGCGAATACGCCACCCTTGTCAATCGCATAGACTCCGCACAGCGTAGCATTGACGCCATCAGCAGTGCTTTGGAGGCCATCACTGAGATAAAGGGTGGTATCGACTATGAAAAACTGTCATCGGCACGGTTGCTGACATCATCGGAGTACACCGTGAACGAAGCCTTAGGTTATATCTCGCTGAAGAGTGGCCTGCAGACCGACCAGGTGCTGGCTGTCGCCTTTGAGTACACATACGGTGGACGCACCTATCAAGTCGGAGAGTTTGCCAACAGCCTGACAGACACGAAGAAATGTCTGTTCGTGAAGTCGCTGAAGAATACATCGAACAGTCCCGCTCAAGGTAACTGGGACTTGATGATGAAGAACGTCTACTATCTGGCCTCGAACGTGGAACGCGAGAAGTTCCGGCTTGACATCAAGTACCAGAGCGATACGGCCGGCGTCTATCTGACTTACTTGCCTGAAGAGCGAGTCAAATCACAGACGCTGCTGAAAATGCTAGGTTGTGACCGTCTGGACAATAATATGAAACCCCACTCCAACGGACAGTTCGACTTCGTGCAAGGCTATACCGTGCAGAACGGTCGCATCTTCCTGCCGGCAGCCGAACCCTTTGGCGACTACCTGCGTCAGCAGCTGGAGGCGGCAGGCATTGGTGACGTTGCCGACAAGTATGTGTTTGATCAGCTTTACGACTCTACAAAGACGATAGCCAAGCAGACGGCAGAGAAAGATAAGTTCATGATGACCGGTCTGTATAAGGGAAGTAGTGCCAACGTCATCTCGCTGGGCGCCTATAACGTGCCGCAGGGCTCGGTCACGGTGACAGCAGGTGGTGTCACCCTGCAGGAGGGTAGCGACTACACCGTAGACTATTCTGCCGGCGAGGTGACCATCATCAATCAGAGCATTCTTGATGCAGGTACGAAGGTGGATGCCAGTTACGAGTCGAACACCGACTATGGTATGCAGCGCAAGACGATGGTAGGTGTCAACTGGGAGTACGACTTTTCGAAGAACTTTATTCTTGGCGGTACGCTGATGCACCTGTCGGAGCAGGCCATGACAACAAAAGTGATCATGGGCGAAGAGCCGCTGAACAATACGTTGTGGGGACTGAACATGAGTTGGAAGCAGGAGTCGCAATGGCTTACAAACGTACTGAATAAGATTCCGCTGCTGCACGTGACGCAACCCTCACAGATACAGTTCTCGGGAGAGTTCGCGCAGCTTATTGCCGGACGTGCCGGCGGTACGCAGGACAACGCATCGTACTTAGATGACTTTGAAAATACAAAGAACCTGATCAGCGTTCTCGACCCGAAGGCGTGGAGCCTGTCGAGCGTACCGACAAAGATGGCCAACTACAATGACAAGACGACGGTCAGTTCGGGCTATGACCGTGCCCTGCTGGCCTGGTACAGCGTTGACCCTCTCTTTACACGCCGTTCGTCAAGTCTGACGCCTGGCCATATCAAGAGCGACATGGAGCAGTTGTCGGACCACCGCGTGCGTGAGGTTTACGTCAAAGAACTTTATCCCAACCGCGACCAGTCGACCTACAACGGTGCCACATCAATGCTTTCGGTGCTTAATCTGGCCTACTATCCACAGGAGCGTGGTCCGTACAACCTGACGACACAGTTCAATCCCGATGGAACATTGACAAACCCCGCTGGCAAGTGGGGCGGCATGATGCGCAAGCTGGAGACGACCGACTTTGAACAGGCCAATATAGAGTATGTGGAGTTCTGGCTCATGGATCCGTTTATCTATCAGCGACAGGCTGGCACCGCTTCGCAATATTCAGGTGACCTTTACATCAACCTGGGTGAAATCTCGGAAGATGTGCTGCGTGATGGCAAGAAATTCTACGAGAGCGGAATGCCTGTCGATGGCAGCAGTGCTTTCAGCTACACGCAGTGGGGTAAGATTCCCGAACAGGCTACGCAGACCTATGCCTTCGCCACGACTTCGGGTTCACGCGTACGCCAAGACGTGGGTCTCAATGGCTTGAACGATGACGAAGAGCGTGAGTATGGTGCCTATAAGGAGTGGCTCGACCAGATAGGTACTGTTGTGACAAACGACTCGATATTGCAAGCATGGCGCAACGACCCTGCCGGCGATGACTACCATTACTACCGAGGTTCTGATTTCGACCAGGCCCAAACCAGCATTATGGACCGTTACAAGCGTATCAACAACCCGCAGGGCAACTCGCCCGACACCGACAACAGGACAGAGTCCTATGATACGTCCTATAAGACCGGTCCTGACGTGGAAGACATCAACCAGGACTTTACGCTGAACGAATACGAACGATACTTCCAGTATCGCATACGTATCAGCGATGATGTGCTGCAAGCCTATAACAATGGTACGGCAAACGAAAACCATATCACTGACCGTCGCGACAGTTGGGTGAAACTGCGCAATGGTGACTCTATCACCGTGCACTGGTATCAGTTCCGCATACCCCTTGCCGAGTGCAAGGACCGTGTGGGCAGCATCAACGATTTTACCAGCATCCGTTTCATGCGCATGTTCCTCACCGGATTTGAGAAACCCATCGTGTTGCGCTTCGGTAGTCTTGACTTGGTACGTGGCGAATGGCGTCCCTACAAGCAGAGCCTGCAGACGGCTGTCGGAGCAGAAACCGGCACCATGGAAATGAGTGCCGTCAACATTGAAGAGAACACAGACCGTCAGCCCGTGGCCTACACGCTGCCGCCAGGCATCAGCCGTGCTACAGACCCTAACGAGCCTCAGCTTGTTGAGAACAACGAACAGGCTCTTTGTCTGACGGTGAAGAACCTGAGTCAGGGCGAGTCGAAGGCCGTTTATAAGAACCTGAACTACGATCTGCGCCAGTACAAGCGGCTGCAGATGTTCATCCACGCTAACCACTTGTTGCCTAATGTCACTAACCTGCAGGATGACCAGCTGGCTGTGTTCATTCGTTTGGGTAGTGATTACAAGAGCAACTATTACGAATACGAAATACCGTTGAAGCTGACGCCTGAAGGCCGTTATTCGTGGCGTTCAACGTCGGATCGTGCAAAGGTATGGCCGAGTGAAAATATGCTTGACATAGACCTGAGCATCTTTACCAAACTGAAGAAAGCGCGTAATAAGGAGAAGTCGGATGGACACGCCAGCTACAGCCAGCTATTCTCTCAGTACGATGAAGAAAAACCCGGCAACAAGGTCAGTGTGATGGGTAACCCCAGCCTGGGAGAGGTCAAGACCATGATTATCGGCGTGCGTAATCTCACCAGTACAGAGAAGGCGGGCGAAGTATGGGTGAACGAGCTGCGACTGAAGGAATACAACAACGAAGGCGGATGGGCAGCATCAGGTGCTTTGAACGTCCAGTTGTCAGACTTCGGCAGCGTCAATATGTCAGGCCGCTATGTCACCGACGGCTTCGGCGGACTGGAGGAGAGTGTGCTGCAACGCTCTACAGAGACTCAGAAGTCATATACGCTGACGGCCAATTTGGAATTGGGAAAATTCTTCCCTGACAAGGCCAAGGTGACCATTCCCGTCTACTACTCCGTCAGTCGTGACGAGGTGCGCCCGAAATATAATCCGCTGGACACCGACCTGGAATTGGACGATGCGCTTGAGGCTATGAACAAACGTGAACGCGACAGCGTAGAGTCAATTGTCGTCACGAAGAATCTGTCGAAAAACTTCTCACTCTCTAATGCGCGTGTCGGCATTAAGACGAAGCGTCACCCGATGCCCTACGACCCTGCTAATTTCTCGTTCTCATACAGTCACCAGCACCGTAACACTACAGGAGAAACCACCGTCTATGAGAACGATGACCAGTGGCGGGGCAGTCTGAACTATAGCTATTCGCCTGTCTATAAGACCTGGGAGCCCTTCAAGAACGTGAAGGGAAAGTCCAAATGGCTCAACTTCCCAAAGGCCCTGGGCTTTAACTATCTGCCGCAGAGCATCGCTTTCGGCAGCGAACTGACGCGCATTTACTACGAACTGCAGGAACGTGACCTTGAGAACACCGAGAATCCCAACCTGCCGCTGTCGTTCTCGTCGCAATTCCTGTGGAACCGAGACTTCCAGTTGCGCTGGGATCTCACCAAGAACCTGCACATGAACTTCCAGAGTGCCACGCGGGCTGAGATAGAAGAGCCACACACCCCCGTCAACAAGGATTTGTATCCTGAACGCTATACGGCCTGGAAAGACTCCGTGAAACAGAGCCTGTTGCACTGGGGCACGCCGCTGGACTACAGACAGACGTTTACGGCCAGCTATCAACTGCCTCTGAACAAACTGCCAATCTTCGACTGGCTGAACAGCGATGCCTCCTACAACGCCACCTATTCATGGGTACGCGGCACCGAACTGGACGACGGCACCTCGTTAGGCAACACCATCACCAACAACCGCAACCTGAACATCAACGGTGCCTTTAACCTGGAAACGCTTTACAACCACTCACCCTTCCTCAAGAAGGTAAACGAGCGGTTCAAGAAAGCACCTTCCAGCACCCAGAAGTCAAAGTCTGATACAAAGAAGGAGAAATCGCCTGCCAACGATAAGGCCAAGAAGGATGACGCCAAGGAAGAAAAATCATTGCCAAAGAACAAGAATGCCTTCCAGAAAGAGATTACCCTGACGCCCGACACCACTCTCGAAGTGAAGCATGGCAAGAAGTCGAAGCGTCTCATCATCTCGGCAAAGAATCCCGATGGCAAACAAGTGAAACTGAAGTGGAAGGTGACGGACGAGAACACGATACGTGTAAGCCTGCCGAAGGAACTGGCAGCCACGCTGCGGGCAAAGGACAGCACGCAGACCGACTCCGCACTGAAGCTGAAGCTCAGCGTCATCACCAAGCAGCCGCTCGACAATCAGTGGTGGTACGAACCGGCACAGCAGGTAAGCCGACTGCTCATGATGGTGCGCAGTGTGAACCTTAGTTTCCGTAGTCAGCGGTCGATGACGCTGCCCGGCTTCATGCCGAACATCGGCGATGCCTTTGGACAGCGCACGGGCAGCGTGTTGTCTCCTGGTCTCGATTTCGCTTTTGGCCTGAATGGCGACAGCTATCTTAACAAGGCACTGGAAAACGGATGGTTGCTGATGAACGAATCCGTGGCAACGCCGTCGACATCGTCCACAACGGAGGATTTGCAACTAAAGGCCACGGTGGAGCCGATACGCGACTTGAAGATAGACCTGAACGCCTCGCGGACAGTGAACCGTGCACAGAGCGTGCAGTACATGTATGAAGGATCGCCCACCACGCGCAGCGGTTCGTTCAACATGACCACCATCTCATTGTCATCGGCTTTCGAGAGCATGGGCGATGCCAACTCCGGCTATCCCTCAAAGACATTCGACAAGTTCCGGGCCTTGATTCCCGAATATCGCGAGCGTGTACAGGCTCAGTATGCCGGTGCTCCGAAGTCCGTCGGACAGGTGGGCGAATATTCCTCCGACGTGCTCGTGCCGGCTTTCCTCTCGGCTTACACCGCGGGCTCGGGCGGTTCGCTCGATCTCTTCCCGTCACTTTGGCGCATGCTGCCCAACTGGACGGTACGCTACAGCGGACTGTCGAAGATTCCCTGGCTCGCCGACCGGTTCAAAAGCGTCAACATCAATCATGGCTACAAGTCTGTCTTTGCCATCGGCTCGTATGCCAGCTACAGTTCGTGGTTAGAGTACATGGGCGACTTGGGCTTTGTCAGTGCTGCCGACGGTTCGCTGTCGCCGTCGAGCATGTATAACATCTCCACCGTCAGCATCAACGAGCAGTTCTCGCCGCTGCTTGGTATCGATGTGACGTTGCACAACAACATGACGGTGAAGCTGGAGTACCGCACGACGCGTGTGCTGAACCTTTCAATGACCAGTGTGCAGCTGAACGAGCAGCGCTCTAATGACTGGGTCATCGGGCTCGGCTATAAGATCAGCGATTTCAAGCTGTTCGGCAATTCGGGCAGTCGCAAGGTGAAGAAAGCGCAGAACCGTAAGGGCAACCAGAACAACCAAGACAAAAACAAAAACCAGCAGAGCAGCAACAGCCGCTCAAGGGGCGTGAACCACGACCTTAACATGCGTGCCGACCTCTCGCTGCGGTCGCAGGCCGCCATCACCCGCGACATTGCCAGCGGTGTGTCGTCGGCCAGTAGCGGCAACTCCGCGCTGAAGTTCACGTTTGCCGCTGATTACACCCTGAGCCGTCTGCTGACGCTTACGCTCTACTACGACCGTCAGACCAATACCCCGCTACTGTCCTCCAGCAGTTATCCGACGACGACCCGCGACTTCGGACTTTCCCTGAAGTTCTCTCTGACGCGATAATTTTAATTTATATCAATTAATTGCAGCTGACGAAGGAGGGCATTGCCCTGACCTGTCAGGGTGAGTCTGCTACAATACAAGGAACAGGCGCAGAGCGACGAAGGCTTTGACGGTGTTCCGCTCTATCTGTCCTGTTGCTTCATGGCCTACCTGTGCCGTCTCTATATGCGTCTCATTCCACATGGGGACCAAATGCTCGATGCAGAATTCTGCCAGCAGGAACGCCAGATATTCAAAACGCTGTCAATAGATTTTAGCGAGGCTGTATCAAAAAACAAAGTGTAGCCTGTTTGAAAATGGAGCATGTTTGTAAAAATCCGAAGGCTTCGGACTGCTCGTCCGGCGCCTTCGGACTTTTAGTCCGCACCGCTACGGACTGACAGTCCGCGCCCTTCGGACTGGGGTTTTCGCATTATTTCAAATGAGATACGGTCGATTCGTTGCCGAATAGGTATTGGGGCTTGTAGCCGCCGAAGTCGACGACAATTTTCTCAAAGACAATGCCGGGGTGACGTGGCTGTAACTTCAGCTCGTGTGTGCCATTGGTGCTAACGGGCAGCTCGACGGTCTTCTCCACGATGCGGCGGGCAATCGTAGGATAGAACTCAGAGTACATGTAAGGCTGGCGGTCGACAAGCGTCTTGTTGAAATTCACTACCTGCGGTTCGCTGCCGTCGAGGCTGACAGCGTATTCATAGCCACCGACGTTGAGGAAGTCGAGTGTGGACTTCACGATGACGTGTACCTTTATTTTATCAGTGCCGTCGGGCAGCGTGAAACGGTAGGTCAGTGAGGCATCGCCGACAGGCTGTGTGTAAGGTGTCAGGGCGACGGCACTGCGGGTGCGGCCGTAGTAAGGATAGACGCTCCACTGGGTGCCGTCGGGTGCGGTGCTGCTATAGTAATGCTCGGCTTCCATGGAGATGTAGCCAGCGCTTGGGGCGAAGGTGAAGCCTCCTCCGTTGGGTTGACTAACGGGCACGGTCTGCGGGAGCATGTCGGCACGGAAATTGTCGTTCCAGGATCGGTAGCCGATGTGTTTCTGAATCATCATGCCGTTCCACTTGCCGCCGGCGATGTCGGTGTTGTAGGCGGCGCAGAGCAGGGAGTCGCGGCGGAAGCACTGCTTCACGCGGTCGGCCCACTCGTTAGCGTCGGGATTGCCCTGCTTGGCAAGATAGTGGTTCATGGCCTGGGCGTAGTACATGTCGTAGAGGTTGGCCGCAGCCTGCACGGGGAAGAGCAGCAGCTGGCGGTAGAAGTCGCGGGCCTCGGCGGGAATCTGCTCATAGAGGCGCAGGGCGCGGAGCTCCAGGCGCTGATAATCGTCGGCCACTTGGCGCCACTCGCCGGTCTCGACGTTATAGGTTTGGGCATCGAGCATTTCGGGTGTGACGCGGGCCATGTACTGGCAGTTCTGGTTGTAGATGGCGGCAGCCTCAGTGGCGATGGCATCGCCACATACGGAACGGCGGTCGCTCTCGGCGGTTTTCACGCCGAGACCGGCTGCGAAGAAGCGGCGGGTGTGGTCGGTGACGGTCTGCTGGGCATATTCCTTCGGGTTCCAGGCCATGTCCATGAAGAGCGTGATGGGGTACTCCATGGGCTTCAGGTCGCCCACGTTGAGAATCCACAGGCGCTGGATGCCGAAGTCGTAGGCCAGCGAGAGCTGCTCGAACATCTGCTGCGTCTGCGTGACGTTGAGCCACTTCGTGTTGCGGGGGGCGCCGACGTAATCCACGTGGTAGTAGATGCCCCAGCCGCCCTTGTGGGCGCGCTCCTTGTCGTCGATGGGCACGCGGCGGATGTTGCCCCAGTTGTCGTCGCAGACGAGCATGATGACATCGTCGGGCACGCGGAAGCCGGCGTCGTAGTAGTCCTGTACCTCTTTATATAGTGCCCACACCTGCGTGGTCTTCTCGGGCTTCTTGCCCGTCACCTCCTTGATAATCTTACGCTGGTTGGCCACGATGCGCTCCATGAGCTTCGTGTCGGCTTTGTCGCTCATGGCCTCGTCGCCGTCGCCGCGCATGCCGATGGTCACGATGTCCTCGGTGCCTTTCATGCGCTCGATGCCCTCACGGAAGAAGCGGTCGAGGTTAGCCTGGTTCGTCTGGTAGTTCCAGGCGCCCCAGTCCTTGCGGTGGCGGGCATACTCCTGGTGGTTGCGGGCCATGGGTTCGTGGTGGCTGGTGCCCATGATGACGCCCATGCGGTCGGCGGTGCGGCTGTTCTCGGGGTCGTCGGCATAGAAGGCCCATCCCCACATGGCGGGCCAGAGGAAGTTACCCTTCAGACGGAGAATCAACTCGAAGACTTTCTCATAGAAGCGGTGGTCGCCGTAGTTGGTGCCCCAGGTATTCTTCACCCATGTCGTGAGACAGGGGGCTTCGTCGTTGAGGAACAGTCCGCGGAACTCCACGGCGGGCTCACCGTCGGTGTAGCTGCCGGGCAGGAACCATGCCTCGTCGTGGCGGGCGATGGGGGCGTCGGCCCACCAGTACCAAGGCGACACGCCTAACTGGCGGCTCAGTTCGTAGATGCCGTAGACGGTGCCGCGGCGGTCGCTGCCGACAATAACCATCTTGTTGTCTACGTGGGTGATGATGAACTTCTCACGACAGCCCTTGAGCCCCGACAGCTTCAGCTGGTCAATCTCTTTGTTGCGGCCAACGGTGCCGATGAGAATGTCGGTCTCGTGGCCGATGGTCTTTTGAAGGTCGGCCTTCAGACTATTGATGGCTATCTTGACAGCGTCGTAGTCTTGCTCGCTGTAGCGGATGGTGCCCTGCTTCAGCTGTACGGCGTTGGCTACAGGTGTGAAACTGATGAAAGGCTCGGCTGCCTGTGAAGCCAGGCAGATAAAAGCGGAACACAAACTTAGAAGAAACGGCTTCATACAGAATATGTTTTTTAATGATGTTTATCGGATAACTTTGCGTGACTGGCCGTCGGCTGAGCGAAGGATGTGAATGCCCTTGTGCGACGGCATGCTGACTGATCGTCCCTGCAGGTCGAACCACTGGTCTTGTGCCGCGTGCTGTCTGACGGTCTGAACGCCGGTGATTGTCGGTTCGAACGGAATGAATGCTTCGGTAGAATCCAGCGTGGCGTAGACACCGAATGGCGGCAGAGTGGCTGGTGCTGTGAGTCGCTGTAGCCCCCATACGCCGTCCTGCTGAGCCAGCACGTAGTCGCCAGCGTAGAGCGGCGCTTCCGTATAGGTGCCGCGCAGCTTGTCGGAGAGCGGACATGTGGCGTAGCTCACCTCGCCGCTGCCGGTGAAGGTCACTTCGCCCCGGGCCATGACGAGTACAGGCTTGTGGGCGGGTGCGGAGCGCATCTCAGTAAGTGATAGGTCGTCGCCGATGATGTAGACGTGGGCACCCTCTGAAGCGATGGCGGTGAATGGCAGCATCATGAGGCGTATACCGTCGACGGTGCAGGTGAAGGTGGCTTCCTGTGCCTGGAATGCCTTGGCCGGACGGAAAGGCCCGCCGTCGGCAGATAGTTCGAGGTGATGACACAGGTCGCCATGAATCAGGTTGGCTCCTCCTACCGAGCTGTAGTCTGGCAGCCATACCACGCGGTTAGTGCCCTGCAGCCACGGGAACGTCGATGGACACCCGTTGACGTCTGTCAGGTCGATGCTGGTGCAGGCATGATCCGCCGTGAAGTCGAGCACGTTGCTGTCGTCAGCCACGTAGTCGCCGCTGAGCTTGCCTGCGTAGTTGCTGCCGAAGCAGACGTCGCCGAATTTGATGGACAGGTGCGACTGCGTGTTGTCGCAGGTCAGCGACAGCAGACCGATGCAGCCATCCTCAAGCGTTGCCGGCGAGAGGTCGAATACCATGTCGAAGTTTTCGCCTTGGCTTAGGTCCAGTCGCTCATACTCATGGTTGTTCACCTCGCCTTTGGCGTTCACATAATAGAGTGTGGGCTTGCCGGCCGTCAGTGAACTGGTCGATGTAACTTTCTTGACGTGCATGACGAGTTGTGAATAGCGGTCGTTCAGGGCGATATAGCCGGATGACAAGGTCTTGCGGCTGGAGATGAGCGGGTTGCTGCTGTCGAAGGTCTTCGTCTTGCCCGACAGTTTATAGGCCGTTCCAAAGCCGGTCTTCGTGGTCGCCATGTCGTCGAGACGGTCGAAACGGGTGGCCGTGCCATTCATGTTAGAGGACTGACGGTCGCGTGACTTGACGAAGAGCACTGTGGCAACGCTCTGAGCGGCGATGGTGGCCACAGGGCGGCAGGTCTCAGCCTCAGGTGCCAGTTTCGTCAATGTGAAATTCTTGCTCTTGACGGTTGTGCGGAGTTCGCCCTGCAGGGTGTAGAACGGCAGGTCGAAAGTGGTCTCGACAGTGTTGGCCGTAGCGTTGGCCATGACGGCAACGACGGTGTCGCCCGTCTGCGAGAGATAGGCAGAACCTTCCAGCCCACCGCCGAAGGTCCCTTCTATGCGGGTCATGCCTGTAGCGAACTTGGCGAAGTGGGCCATGATATAGCCGCGCTTCGTGATGGTGCCGCTGCTGCCGGCCCCACGCTGTCCGTCGCCCATCATGCCATAGTAGCGCTTGGCAGCGTAGTGTATCCACGCGTTGAAGTCGCCAAGCATGCAGGTATTGATAGCGCGGAAGAAATTGAAGAAGTCTTTTGTGAAGTCGAAGTTACGGGTGTTGCCCTCCACTTCGTTCCAGTTGATGAGATATTCCGTCATCCATATCTCCTTGCCCTTCTTGGCCAGGTTCTTGTAGGCCGACTGTATGCCGCCGTACTGATGGCCGCCGTAGATGTCGAAACAGTCGATGACATCGGATTTGTTTAAGGCGTTCACGTAATTGTCGTTGACCGACAGCGTCTCGGGGGCCATGATCTTACAGCTGATTTTGCGGCCGTAGGTCTTTACAAACGAGGCAATGTCGGTAGCCGACCACATGCAACCAGCGTATGTAGCCTGCCAGTCGGGCTCGTTCTGGATGGAGATGGCGTCGAGTTCCACGCCGTTCTTTCGCATGTATTGTATGTAGTCTTCCAGATACTGTGCGTAGTCGGCCCAGTTTTCCTTCTTCAGGTAGCCCAGGGTGCCGTCGCTGTTCTTGGCATTGCTCGTACCGTTAGTCTTCCATTCGGCAGGCTGTCCCCATGGTGAGGCGAAAACGATGAGACCCATCTGTTTGGCCAGCTTGGCCGTGGCTAAGGACTGGCCCCACGCATTTTTGCCGATAGGAATATAGAGGCGCATGATGTTGCAGCCCACGGTGCTCGTCTTGCCCCACACCTTTTTGATTTCGTCGTTCGACATGTGGTTGTAAGTGAACTGCGGTGAGCAGACGAAGCCGCCGAAGCCCGTGATGTGCTGATGCTTGACTTGACTGTCAAGACGTACGGTGGCGTTGCTTGCCCATGTCGACGTCGTCAGGGCAAGCAGGAGTGAAAGGATAACGGTTTTCTGCATTTTTTTTCTTAGCTTATTGTTTCATTTCCCACCAGTCGATGTTGAAGAGCTTTGAGCCCTTCATGCCCTTGAAGGCGAAGAAAAGGTCGTGGATGCCTGTGGGACGCTGGCTCAGCTGGGCACTGACGGTCTGCCACTGCTCCCAGCCGCCGGTCTCGGGAATGTCGAGGTGGCCAATGACCTGACCCTTCAGGCTATCGGTATGGATTTCAATCTGTCCGCCATGCAGTCCGCTGGCGGCACGGGCGGTGAACGTGGCGGCTCCCTGCTCGCCGAAGTCGACGTTGCGCAGTTTAATGTAGTCGCCATTGTGGATGTCGCAGACATAGACGCCTATCTGGTTGTTCTGCTCTGTCTTTACACCACGTGAGAAAGCCATGGTCTCGGCCTGCACACGCTCGTAGGGGTTGAACGTGGCGATGGGCTGTACGCCCTCGTCAGTGTGATGGATAATTGGGAATGTGCCGTCGGCATTGTACTGGAACTCCTCGATAGCCGCACTGCGCCCGAATCCGCCGCCACCAGGCAGTTTGCCCGTGTGGTAGAAGAAATAGGAGTGACCCTTGAAGTCGGCCACGCCGCAGTGGTTGGTAAACGACTTGGTGTCTTCCAGCGGCATGATTTCGCCGCGATAGGTCCACGGGCCCTCGAACGAGGGAGCGGTGGAGTAGGCGATATGCTCGGGCACGCCACCGGCAGCGTAGAGCAGATAGTAGAGAGCCTGCGCTTTCTTGGCGGGCTTACCTTTCTTATTTAGAGGAAAGACGTCGCGACGCAGAATCCACGGCCCCTCGGTGTAGGTGTCCTTGTATTTCTCGCCTCTCTGACGGGCCTTGGGATTGGGCGCTCCGAAACTCTCGACCGTCTGGTCGATGGTGCGCACTTCGTCGGCGAGTGAAATCATGTCGGGATTCAGCTTGACGTAGTAGATGTTGGGGTTGCCCCAGAAGAGCCAGGCCTGTCCGTCATTGTCAATGAAGACGGTAGGGTCGATGTGGTCCCACGAACCGTTCTCGAAGAGCGGCTTGCCGATGGCATCGTGGAAAGGACCTGTTGGCGTGTCGCCGACGGCCACACCGATGGCCATACCGCCGGAGAGCTTGGAGTGGGCGCAGACGTACCAGTAGAACTTGCCGTTGCGCTCAATGCACTGAGCGGCCCAAGCGCGGTCGTCGGCCCAACTGAAGCTGTTCAGCGAGAGGGGGGTGCCGTGGTCAGTCCAGTTGACCATGTCGGCGCTGGAGTAGATGCGCCATTCGTTCATCCAGAAGAAGTCGGCACCATCCTCATCGTGGCCTGTATAGACGTAGATGCGGTCACCACTCACCATCGGGGCGGGGTCGCTGGTGTACCACGTTTGTACTATGGGATTCTGTGCCGTGGCGGTCAGTGCTGTCATGGCAATAGCTATACTTGCAAATAGTTTCTTTTTCATCATTCTATGATTCTTAATTTTTAACTCTTGTTCTTTATCGCGGAGCGACAACTCTTAGTTCTTGGTTCTTTATCACACAACTCTTAGTTCTTGACGACCTTGCGCGTCTTTCCATCGGCAGTGCGTATGATGTTGATGCCGCGCTGCAACGACTGCTGACGTGTACCGCTCAGATCGTAGATAACAGTTGACTGGCCTTCGGCATTGGTCAGACGAATGCCGCCTGTCGTAGCCACGCTCTTGACGCTGCACTCCAGTAGCAGGAATTCATCAAAGCTACTGCTTTTGCTCTCGTTGGTGAAGCGGATGATGTAGTTGCCGGCCTTCGTGACAGTGAAAGGCAGTTCATGGTTCTGGGCCGACGTGAGGTTGGCGCCTGTGTTGCCGTTGGCGTTGGGTGTGGCGGTGTAGGTGTCAGACGTCGCCAGAACACTACCGGTGGACTTCTCTATTATTTCAGCTTTGTATTTAGGAGAGCCTTTCCATGCGGCCATGGCGAAAGTCAGCTTGTAGTCGCCAGACTGTAGTTTCAGCGGGTAAGCAGACTGTTGTCCATACTCTGCCGACTGCTCACGCCAGTAGATACCCTTGCCTTGGTGTCCGGTGAAGCCGGCCATAGTGCGGGATCCCTGACCGTAATTGTTGGGATACTCATGCACATCGTTGTTCTCCTGCGTACAGCGCCAGCCTGGGGGCAAGGTGCCGTTGTCCACGCTTGTGAAATCAAGCTTGTAGGCTGCTGAAGCATCTGCGAAAACGGGTTGCAGCGTCACATTGTCGTGTGGCATGGTGAAAGTTACCTCGTTGTTGCCGTTGACGGCGATGGTTTTCTCAAGCGTGTAGAACACGGAGTTGACAACGCGCAGCTGAGAGAGACGGTAGCCTTCGTCAGGTGTCACGGTGAGGGTGATGAGATCGCCTTCGGCAGCCTCCTCGACATTAGCGGTGACAGAGCCGTTCTTGACGCTTTGGACGTTGACGAAGTACTTCATCGGCTCTATGTCGTTTGGCTGGTAGATAACTTGGTCGATGTACATGGGCAGACCGCCTGTGTTAAGGATGGTGAGCGTGTTGTTGCCTTCTTTCATGGTGCCGTTGACGGTAGCGAGGAGCCATTCGTTGGTGGCAGTCTTCTCGCACTTGACGGTTTGCTTCTGTCCGTTCACGGTGACGGTGATGTTTCCTGCCTTTGACGTACAGGTGTAGCGAATGGCGATGGTGTATTCACCCTCCTGGCCAGCTTTCAGTTTCAGTTGGTGGCGCAGGGCACCGCTGGTGTTTGTGCCCATGTCGGCAAAGCCGTTACCTGCATGGCCGATAGTGCTACGATACCAACCATAGGGATCGGTAACGCACGATTTGATGTTCTTGAAGTCCATGTCCTCAGCCTCGATGATGACAGGGCCACGGTAGAGCTCTGGTTGCTTGGGCTGGTCGAGTGGGCGCATTTCTATGGCGGGCTCGGCAACATCGCTGCGGTCGGCATTGCCGGCGCAATTGATGGTCACGTCAATAGCACCGTTATGCTTGATGGCGAGTCTGTAGATGCCGTCCTCGAACGTTTCTACGACGCCTCCGGTAGCCGTCACATTGCCCATCTTGCGTTTGGTGAACTTATATTCCGGCTTCTCCGTAGCACCTTTGATGGTGATAACGTCCGTGCGCTGTGCGGTAGAGTCGCTGCGGTAGTTGTTCAGATAGAAGTCAATGTGGTCGGCATATTCGCGGATAACGCCAGCCGACAGCTTGCCGTACTCTAATTCCAACGTATCGCAAGTGTTGTATTGCAGGGGAATGGCAGCCGAGGCTGTGGTCTTCTTGTTGAGATACGTGTACGGTGTATAGGTCACCAGCTGGTTGCGGTAGCGGTTGACGTAGAGGTCGCCTTTCGACACCACAGGATACTGGTCGTTGAAGTCTTTCTGCTTCTTGGTCTGTGAACCCCATTTGGACGAACGCTGCGATTTCTTAATCTGGACGGGAATGGCTTTGGCTAAGTCGTCATACAGTCCGGTGACCATGGGGATGGCACCGTAGCGGCCTGTCGACTTGAAATAGCAGAAGTTCTCCATCCACTGACCGTTACCGCGGTTGAAGGGATCTGTCTGTTTGTAGATGCCGTTGTAGAGATCGCCCCACGTGGCATATTTGTCTTCGTCAGTGCCGCTGCTGACGTCGTTGATGACCACGATCTTTGTCTTGCCGACCACTTCCTCGCGTGATGGAATGTACATGGTACCGTCAATCATTTTCGTGAACATGTCGAGCCATACGCCGTTGAAGTTCTTGAAGCGCTCCCAGTTGCGGCGCTTGTAGCCGCTGACATCGCTTTGTCCAACCTCGTGGAAGCATTCTTCGTTCCACGTCAGTTCGGGACCGTCCCATACGGCGCCGCCGTTGACGCAGGTCTGTTCCATCACCGTGCCGATGCCGGCAGCAGCAGGATATTTCTTGCCGTTACCTTCGCCTAAGATGGAACTTAAGGCTCCGTTCCAGCCACAGTTGTCGTAGCGTACGCCATAGTTCTTGGTGAGTCCGGAGATAAACGGCCCGAATGTGACGCTCTCGTTGTTATAGAAACACGACGACGTGGTGTACTTATAGAGATAGAGTATGGCCTCGGGATACTTCTGGCAGGCAGTCATGAGGTTCTTGTTGCGCTTCAGCTCACCGATGGGGTTGAGGGGGTGGCTCCAGATGTTGCCGCAGAAACTGACGGTCAGGAAACCGCCGTACTGGTGAGACATCTCTACGAGTTTGGCAAACAGTGCCCAGCGTGAGGTCTGCGTCGACGATGACTTGTCGCCGGCCTCGTCGAAGCCCCAGAACTGCTCGGCATAGTTCCAGCCAAGGAAGTTGGGGAATTTCTTGAAGAAATACTCAAAAGTGACAAGGTCGTTGTCCTGAATATGCGTGTGACCGCCTGATGCCGGCTGGCATGTGAACCACATGCCGTTCTGCTGGCATACCGTGCCCCACGACTTGTAGGTCTGGAAGGCGTTCTGCGGCATTTTGTAGAGGTTGAGATTCGTGTCGTACTGACAGGAGAGTGACAGATTCAGGCAGACGTAAGGTTTGACCTCATCGGGAATAAGGTCGATAATCTTCTGTGGGTCGGCCTTGTACCATACGTCAACGTGGATGAACCAAAGCGGATGCTGCGAGTCTATGGGACGGCGTTCCTGGGCATTCGCGGTCAGTACGGTGCACAGCAGTGCTACGGTGCAGATAAGCTTGGTGATAAACTGTTTCATACGGTTATTGTTTTTTTGGTTTTCTGATTACTGGGCATCGCCAACGATGACGAGACCGCCATTCTCGGGAATCTCAATATTTACAAGGGGTTTCTTACTCTTCTGCTGTTTCATGCTGCCGTTCAGTTGGGCGTCGTCACTGTAAACAGTGAACTCCTTGGCTGTGAAAGGCAGCTGAATCTTTGTCTTGACAGCTTCCTTCTGGGCGTTGATGCCGGCCACATACCATTTGCCGTCGGCGAGGCGGGCAATAATGGCATATTTGCCGGGATAGCCGTCGATGAACTTCACCTCGTCCCATGTGGTAGGCACGTCCTTCATGAACTGAACAGCCCACTCGGGAGCATCCGTCAGGTTGTTGGGAGCCATGGCGAAGTGCTGTACGCTCGACTGGAAGAGCACGGCTGTGGCCAATGCGAAGACATCGCTCGTGCGGCGGACGGTGCCATGCTGGTTGTCGGCATTGTAGTGCTTGTTCAGCGTAGAGCCTCCGAAGTCCATCGAGCCTACGACGTTGCGGATGAAGGTGTGGGTGCAGGCATTCGTTGCTTCCGCGTCGCAGGCACCCTGTCCGAAGTGCAGGTTCTCTGAGGCGAGGACGGCCTCGCTGGCCACATAGTTGGGGTACATGCGTTCCCAGCCACGGGGCAGGGTACAGCCGTGGAAGATGACTTGCAGACCGAATTCGTTAGCATCGGTCAGGATGTCCTCGTAGAGTTGCATCATGGGCTGTTTGTCGCCGCCGAAGAAGTCAACCTTGATTCCCAGGATGCCGTTCTTCTGCATCCATGCCATCTCCTTGCGGCGGGCTGCACTGCGGTCCATTTTCCCTAATGGCGACTGTGGGGCGTCATTCCACGATCCGTTACTGTTGTACCAGAGGAACAGGCCTACGCCTTTCGACTGGGCGTAGCGCGACAGTTCGGCCATCTTCTCGTAGCCTATCTGTTTGTCCCAAAGCGCATCGACCAGCACAGAGCGCCAGCCCATAGCGGCCGAGAAGTCGATGTAGCGTTTCTGCTCATCGAAATTACAGCTGGAGTCCATGCCAATAATCCACGACCAGGAGCCTTTGCCATAGGTATAGTCTTTCGAAGCTTTGTATTTGGGCTGTACGAGGTCGTTGGCTACGGTGCTCTCCACGATATTTGCCAGCGTAGTGCCTATGGTGATGGTGCGCCAAGGTGTCTCGCAAGGCAGGCTGACAGCGGCAGATGTTGAACCCTGACCGTTCATTTCGCCTGCCTGTGGAAAACCGATGCGGTAGTTGGCACCGCCGTCGTTCAGCAGCCGGCAGGCTACATAGTTGCCATCGGTACCTGTCTCGCTGATGAGCACCCATCCTGCTTGTCCTGTTTGTTGCGGCTTTGCTACGGCTGTCGGGACCTTGAACAGGCAGGGGAAGGTGTAGCCTTCGCCCCATCCGTTCTTGCCCATCTGGTCGTCAAGGCTGTAGCTTGTCTCGTAGCTGGGGGACGTACGGGCGAAACCGCCCATGGGTTTTGACTGCGGGCAGAGGAATGTCGTGGTACCTTCGGGGAACGTGAAGCCGCTGGCCTCGCTTTCTACTACAGCCACTAAGGTTTCACCGCCACGGCCTCGTCTCGGATACAGTTTATAACGGAACGCCACGTCACGGTTGCTGACGCGGAAGATAATGTCGAAGGTGTACTTATTCCCTCTGTCGCGTCCCTGAACGCCGCCCTCCTGCTCAAAGTGGCAAACGGCTTCTGTGGCTTCGTACTTGATATGGCTTTGCTTAGTGGTCTTTAAGCTGTATTCGTCGCTGACAGCTTTCGTGTCGCAACTCTTCATGGTCAGGCCTTGGGTCAGGTCTGCCATGTTTGTCTTCAGACCTAACGGTGAGCGTTCCAGGAATGTCGTTCCGTTGAGGCTAACCTGATAGGTTGGCTTGCCTCCCTCGTCGTTAATGGTGACAACGAGATTGCCGTCAGGGCTTTCAATTCGCTTTTCTTCAGCATGAGCAATGGTGATGGCAGCCATCACCAGCATAGTGGTCGTTAATAGTTTCTTCATCGTTTTATGTTTAATTGTGAATATGCGCGTTATTGTGCTGCAAAATTACGAAAATAGCGGATATTTCCTTTCGTTTTATGTTTCAATCATATTATTTAACGTTACATTTATGTATTTCCCTGTCAAATATTATGTCAAATATGATTGGAAATCGCAAAAACTTTTGTATTTTTGCACAGGACAAATCTTTTTAATCTATTTATTGTATTTATGAAGTGTAGAAAACTAACACTCGGTGCTGTCCTGCTGACAGTAACGATGGGGCTGCAAGCCCAGAAAGCGATGACTCCGCCTGCTGGCGGGAAAGCCATCAGTGACGAACTTATCGGCATCTTCTTCGAAGACATCAGCTCGTCTGCTGACGGAGGCCTCTATGCCGAGCTGCTGCAGAACGGCTCGTTTGAATTCAATCCCTCGGAACGTGATGGCTGGGGACCTGGAACAGCATGGAGAACCGTGCGTCCCGGACACTCACTGGGCTATCTGGAAACCCGTATGACAGACGGTATTCATCCGAATAACCCGACTTACATGCGCCTGCACGTTGAGCGTGTGAAAGAATACTATGATTATAAGGGCTGGAAAGGCTTCGGCGTTCAGAACGATGGTTTCGACGGTATCTCCGTTAAGGCTGGCGCCAAGTATGACTTCTCTGCATTCATGCGCAACATCGGTGCTGCTAAGCAGGTGCGCGTTGTCCTGGCAAAGCCTGGGCAGGGATGGGGAGCCGACCCCACGGTGCTGGCAGAGACGACTTTTGACGTGAACAGTTCGTCTTGGAAGAAATATGAGACCGTGCTCACGGCTACAGAGGACTGTCCCAAAGCCCTTTTGCAGGTGCTTGTGCTGAATCAGGGCGACCTTGACTTGGATGTGGTGTCATTGATACCTGAAGATACTTACAAGGGACATGGCTTGCGCAAAGACCTTGCCCAGGCACTGGCAGACCTGCAGCCGAAATTCATGCGCTTCCCAGGCGGTTGCGTCGTGCATGGCGGTGGCGACGGCTTCTGGAACACCTATCGCTGGAAGACCACCATCGGTCCGAAGGAGCAGCGCAAGAGCCTGAAGAACACTTGGGGCTACCACCAGTCAATGGGTCTGGGTTACTATGAGTATTTCCAGTTCTGCGAAGACCTGAATATGGAGCCTCTGCCCATTCTGCCTTGCGGTGTCAGCTGTCAGGGTACTAATGGCGGCTGGAGCATGAAGGATCAGGCACAGGACGTTGTTCCCATGAGCGAAATGGACGAATGGGTGGCTGAGGCCATTGATCTGATTGAGTGGGCCAATGGCGACCCCGCCACTAACAAGTGGGCCAAGATGCGTGCTGATGCCGGTCATCCGAAGCCCTTCGGCCTGAAATACTTGGGACTTGGCAACGAGGAAAAGATTACGCCTCAGTTTGCTGAGCGTTTCAAGTATATCTATGAGCGCGTGACCAAGGCACATCCTGAGATTATCATCGTTGGTACGGCCGGCCCTGGCTCGCATCCTGGCAATCCTGACCTGGAGAATGGCTGGAAACTGGCCGAAGAAATCGGGCTGCCCATTATTGACGAGCATTATTATGAGCAGAATTCCTATTTCCTGAAGAGCCGCCAGTACGACAAGTATCCGCGTGACCGCAAGACGAAGGTTTATCTCGGTGAGTATGCCGCTAAGGACAAGAAATTGATCGATGCACTAGCCGAGGGTCTTTACCTGTTGCACGTTGAACGCAACGGCGATGTCGTATGCATGACGTCGTATGCTCCGCTCTTCGCCCGCAAGAATGCGACCTACTGGAATCCCGACCTGATTTATTTCGACAACGAGCGTCCTTTCCTGACATGCAGCTACTACATTCAGCAGATGTTCGGACAGAGTGCAGGCCAGTATTACTATGCTGACTGTGTGAAGTTCGAGGGTGACGCAGCTGAGCTGATACAGCCGGTGGAAGACAGCCGTTACGGTCAGAGCGTTGTACTCAACGTCAAGACGCGTCAGCTTTTCGTGAAGCTTTGCAATGCCAGTGACGCTGCAAAGGTGGCGAATGTCAACCTCTCGCGTTTCGGCATCAAGAAGATGGCGAAGAAGACCGTGCTTACAGGTGAACCTAACGACGAGAACAATTTTGAGAAGCAGCCTATAGCTCCGCAGACGGAAACGATCAAGGCCGAGAAGAAGTTCAAGTATGAACTGGCCCCCCATTCCTTCGTCATGCTGCAGTACTCGCTGTAATCAGTACAAATACGATATTTAACAAAATGGAGCCTCCGCAGATTTCTGCGGAGGCTTTATAGTTTTCCGTGGAGGCTCCCTGTGATTCTGTGGAGGCTCCCCGTAATTCTGTGGAGGCTCCCTGTGATTCTGTGGAGGCTCCCTGTGTTTGTCCCAGGCTGTGGGATATTTGTCCCAGGCCGTGGGACTTTTCTGTGGAGGCTCCTTGTAAATCTGCGGAGACTCTATAGAAAAGCGTGGAGTTCACCTTTATTTCATGAGTATTTTTTTCCCGTTTCGGATATAGATGCCCCGCGAAGGCTGACTGACTCGCAGGCCTTGCAGATTGTAGAGAACCTTGCGATGCTGGTTGTCTGACGTGTGGGGTAGGGTGATGCCGTTTTCGTATTCAGAGTCATCAATGTCTACGAAAGCGATAATCTGATCCAGCACCCTCCCGGTTCTCACTGGGAAATATTGATTAATCAACCGGTTGCGCTCCGTCATGTATTGATTGTCGACGGTGTAGAGCTGTCCTGCCGTCTGGTATCGGTGAACGTCGCGGCGGTAGTCGCCCCATCGGGCTGCCTCGTCGTAGAGTGCCATGGAGATGGTGTTGTAAAGACTGTCCCACACTTCGACGACTGAATTTTCGCCTAAAAGCCCGTTGTCGGACAGAAGCACCTTGGCGCGTCGCAGATAGCGGCGTGCAAAATCGTCATGACATAGCAGATTGTGGAAAATGCCAGTGGGATAGCGCTTCCCGTTGTTCTTGTTGAGAACGTTCTCCGAGCGGCTGTTGAAAATGAGCTCGGTGTCCCAGCAAAGGAAACGGAAACCCTCGCTGTCGGTGCCGCGGCGGCGTATGGCGTACCAGTTATGATGGTCCCAGTCGGTATTGCCGGCGTATTGGTTGATAAGCATGTAGTCGATGAAGGCGTCGATGTCGAGCAGCGAGTCGGCCAATTGCTGGTAAGCGGCTTCAGGGCTGATGTCGGCGGGTGAACCGCCGACCACGGCAGCTGTTTCCACCATCTGGTTCCAGGCTTCGAGATCGCCTTCAGAGGCTTCTATGTGGTTGCCGCCATCCTCTTCTATCTTGATGACGTCGATGTCGTCCTTCTTGCCACCTAAGTGATCCTTGCCGAACTGGTCGTCCACACGCTCGGCGATGTTATAAAGTCCCCAGTACATGCCGTTGAGGAACAGATGGACGTAAAGGGCGTTGACGCTGGTGTGTCCTAACTTGTGCTGCATGCAACGGGTCCACACGTCGCGGGTGTACTGCGCTTTCTGACGGTTGTCCTCGGCCCAGTGCTGCCATGAGTTGCCGAAGTGACAGCGCAGCACCAACTGGTCGAATTTCTGCGGCTGGTCGTCGCCGAAGAGCGGATAATGCAGCGTCTTCGGCCCATACTTCTCCTTGAACACCAGTCGGAACGAGTGCTTGGGGTTCTTCTCGGCTAGTCGGCCGTGTCCACCGTGCAGTCGTAGTCCGCAGGTGGTGGAAAAGCCTTCTTCGCCGTTCAATAGTTCGACGCTGGCAGGGCGCGTCCATCCGTGTCCGGTTCCGTCGCCTACCGGCGGGCCCGTGAAGATGTAGATGCCGCCGTAGTCTGGGTCGGGCTCGTGGCTGAACAAATTGTCTTTGTCTGTCACGATGCTGAGGATGGGCAGCGATGTCAGACCTTTGATGATTTTGGGGCGTAGCTTGGTGTCATTCGTCATTTCCGGATCCATCTCGTAGTCGGCTATGGCTGTGCCCCACGTTTGGGTGTAGTCCCCCCATACGTCAGGGTAGCCTTCCGGATCGTTTGGCTGGCTTAAAACGGAGGCGGTGAAAATGTAGGAGGCTGTACTTATGAGGCTGTCGGCCGTGCCGTCCTTCACGTCAACGGCCCTGAGAATAGTCGTCGCTTTTAGGTTGAGCGGCGCTGTGTAGCGTTTGCTCGTGGCGTCAGGTGTGCTGCCGTCGGTGGTGTAGTGTACTTCTGCTCCCTCTGTCCCCGGCTCAATGGCGACACTGAGGTTCTTTTGGTCGTAGAGACCATGCGGCTGGCTGAACCGTGGCTGTGCCGTGGTCATCAGTCCTGACAGCCACAGAACGACAATTATGTAATTCTTTTTGGTGCTCATCGGTTGCAAAGGTACGAATAAAAAACGAGACGCAGAGTTGTTCTGCGTCTCGTTTTGATTGGTTTTTGTATCGTGATTACTTCTTAATCACCTTTTCAGTGCGGATTGTACCGTCGCTCATCTGCTTCTTAACGATAACGATACCCTTGCGTGCAGAGTTGATGCGCTGACCGTTGAGGTCGAACAGCTGGATGGCGCGAACCTTAGCTGTCTTAGTGGTCTCAACACCAGCAACAACCTCGTTGTAACCCTTCGTGTAGTCGAAGCTTGCAGCGGGAGCTGTCATGTAGAGCTTAGCCTCGTTGAAGAAGACGTGTGAATCCTGACCGGCCTGAACACCGAATGTCAGCTTACCGTCAACAACCTCAATCTCCTCGATAGTAGAGTTACCGCTCTTTTCAGGACCAGCTGACGGGAATGCCTGACCGATGCGAGAAATCTCAGCAGTCAGAGAGTCACCCTCTTCAGTAGCAGAAGTCTTGGCGTAGATGTATGTTCCGTCAAGAGCATTGGGAGCTTCGTCCTCGCTCATACGCTCACTGAAAGCAACGTACAGAGAGTAGACACCAGCGGGCAGGTCCTCAATGGTCTGGTATACCGTGAAGGTACCACCCCAGTTAGAGAACATAGCGTCAGCAGGAATATCGTCAGTACCAATCTCGCTCCAACCAGTAGTCAAACCCTTGCCGTCAACAACAGTCCAACCAGGAACATTCTCCTCTGTCAGGTCGTTGTTGGTAGCCTTCAGCTTGTAGATGTTCGGGTTCTTGATGAACACGGTCATGTCGTAGCTCGGAGTGGTCTCTTCGCCAGTGTTCTCGTCAACAACAGTCTCAAACAGATTGTTGTCAGCGTTCTTCAGCTGGCCATAGAGCTCAGACTTAACGCGCAGCTTGATGCTGTTAGCCAGTTCGTCGTCATCGGTCAGGGCATTGTCAGCAGCAACGATCAGAGCGTCGTCTTCTGCCACACCCAGGCTCTTCAGAGCATCGGCACCCATGCGGATACGGTCAACCAGTACGGCAATACCTGTGCAGGTAGCTTCCCCGTTACCAACCTTAGAGGCACCAACGGTGAACATACCCTTACCGCTGCGGGCATCACTGGCATCACCAACGGCCATAGCAAGAGCAGTGCTCAGCTCAGTATAAGCAGCCTTCAGCTCTTCATCATCCTTGATTTCCTTAGCTTCAACAACGGTTACCTCAACTTCCTCGCCGGTATCTTCGTCGATAACCTTCTCGGTCTTCGTGGTTGCATACTTGACTGTGATAGCCTTCAGGTTCTTGTAGATATCGGTGCTTGCGAACTTCGTGTCAGCGTAGTTGTTAATCACCTCCTGAGCCTTTTCGGGCATCGGGTCGTAGTTGTCGCACAGAGTGCGGTGATCCTTCATGGCCTGAGCAGCTGCATCAAGAGCAGCAGCGGCTTTCTTGTAAGATGAAGGAGCAGTGTAGCTTGCAGACTCTGCCTCGTACTTCTTGATGGCCTCATCAAGAGCAGTGAAAGCAGCGCCGCTGTAGCGGTCGTCAGCATTACCGTCGCGGGTGCTCTTTGCATTTTCAATAGCAGTCGCTAACAGCTGAATTTCCTCAATACCAAGCACGTTGGGAATGTACTTCACGGTCGGGTTACCAAGCAGAACCTCCACGAAACCGTTAGAAATCCACTTCAGCAGATAGTTGCCGTCTTCTTCAGGAACGTATGAGATATCAGTGCTGGTAGAACCATTGATAGCAGCATAGCTACCTTCAACATTCGGTGTGTTGTTGATGACCTGTTCGAACAGAGGAGTGTCAGGATCGTCAGCGCTCAGAATCTGGAAGGTCATCTGTGCTCCGTTGCTCTTCCACATAGCAGAGTTGAAGTGGATGTTGTACTTCTTGCCAGCCTCCAGAGGCAGTTCGAAGCCTTCGGTGCTACCGTACATGACGTAGCCATCGCGGAAGTAGAGACCCTTTGTGAAGTCACCACCCTCGCCAAAGTCAAACATACGTGAGCCGGAACCATAGCTGTTCTCAGAAGTGCGCTCTTCTTCTCCAAATACAACGTAGTAGCCTTCTGGGATACCACCATTGGATGTTGCCATCCATTTCTCAGTGGTGAGAATCTCCTTCAGCTGGTCATCGGGATTGACCTCAGTCTTGCCGAAGCTGTACTTAACGACGATGTCCTCTTCGAGACCATAGCCCTTCTCACCTGTAGCGGCAGAGATAATCAGCTCCTTGTAACCATCCAGAGCGTTGCTGCCAGTGCGGGTCAGGGTAATCTCCTTTGCATAGCCCTCAGCGGGAGAAACAGTCAGATCTTCCTTCTCAAGCTTAGCCTTTACAGACTTGACGTCAACATTCTGGTTGAAGGTAATCTTGAATTCCTTAGTGTCAGCAGGCAGGTTGAAAGAGCCAGCTTCAGGAACAGCGCTCTCAAACTCGGGAGCACCCCACATATAAGATACGTAGTCACCCTGACCAAGGTCATAGTCGAAGCCGCAGACGAGTCCGCTCACCTCAGGCATGTCTTCACCTTCCCACTTGCCCTTCTGGAAGACAAGGTGCAAAGCAGCGTCAGCAGGATTCTTGAAGCCAACGACAACCGTAGCTTCCTCATCCTCGAAGTCCATACCGCCTTCGCCGTCCATGTCGAGCAGGAAGATATAGAGATTACCATCGGGACGACCCTCGATAGAGATGATATTGCACTGCTTACCGTTCCAGAGAACAGAACCGCATTCGTTCGGATAAATCAGGGTCTTGCCACCACCGACAGCTGCCTTCACCAGTTCTTTCATGTTGGTGTTGTCAGCCAGGTCGAGACGAATCACGTCAGCACCGTATGTGGCTTGGATCATGCTCAGAGGATTGGCACCGCCAAGATCCTTCTGGAACTTAATGTTGTCGAAATAGAAAGTATTGGGAGCATCGCTGAGGCCAAAGTTGCCGTCATCACCGCGCTCACCATTGTTCAGGTCGAAAGCAGCACTGATGAAGCCGCCGTTGTTGGCCTGTCCAGAGGTAACAGTACCTTCGAATGTAACAGTCTTCCACTCGGTGGTCACTTCAAACGGATCGATGAATCCGCCGTTCCATGTGCGGGGCTGAGCCTGTGCGCTGGAGGTAATCCATGCATCGCGCTCGGCCTTGACGTCCATAGAGAGCCTCCACTTGTCGCCTTCCTGCAGAGCTTCGTCAAACTTGATGTAGAACTGAGTGTTCCATGTTTCGGTAGGATCGTCGTCGGAAACAACCTTGAAGCAGTTGCTGCCGTTTACGCCGTTGGGAACAACCTCAGGACGGTCGTTGGCTGTGCCGCCGTTGTTCGGGCCATTCTTCGAAACGGGGAAGCTCTCGAGGTCAGTACCCTCAGCGTCACCATTGCTGATAAGATCCAGATAGCCAGAAACAGGACGTACAGTTCCAAGTATCTCCAGTGAATTGACAACGCCGGCGGGGCTGCCCCAGCCCAGCTTGATGCAGTTCAGGTGAACATACTCCAGTTCGGTAACATCGACCTCACCCTTACCATTCTCGTCAAGAGTGACGTTCAACTCGGTTGTTGTACCGCCATGTGCGTCTGAACCACCTTCCTCGGGGGCAGGACGGTTCAGGAGAATACGCAGCTGCAAACCAGCCGTACCCTGAATCATAATCTTCTTGGTACCCGTTATGTCGGCATACCAGAGATAGTAAACGTTGGTGTTACCATACACCACGCTGCCAGCGGAGAGTTCCCTGTACAGGTTGGACTCACAGCCGAAAGTAGCGCCATCATCAATGGCTGCGGGGTCAGCTACTTCTTTGGCATTTGCGCCGTAGCCGTCCCATGCTTTGAACATCGACTTGTCAAGCTCGGCCTGATAAATCTTCTGTCCCATAGCATTTGTTGCACCCAGTACGGAAAGTACCAGTGCAAGAAGCATCATGTAAGATTTTCTCATGTTTTTGATAATTTAAGTGATAAAAAATTTATAAAAAAGGTATTGTTGAAATTTCGGTGCAAAGATAAAGCCCTTTGGTGAGAAGGGCTTTGCTGTTTGTTTCATAGATTTTCGTATTTGTAAAAAGACCTTTTTACTGTTCCCGTTCAGCATATTCCGACGGTGATACGCCGAAGTGTTTGCGGAAGATGGTCGAGAAGTGTGCCAAGTTGGAGAATCCTACCGTATAGGCCACCTGGGTGACGTTAATCTTCTGTTCTTTCAGCAGACGGGCTGCCTGTTCCAGGCGAATGTTGCGGATGAACTCGCTGGTGGAGATGCCTGTCATTTCCTTCATCTTGCGGTGCAGCTGTGCACGGCTGATACCTACTTCGTGAGTCAGCACGTCGACATTGAAGTCGCTGTCGGAGAGATTTTTGTTGATGACCTTCATAATGCGTTCCATCAGCTGCTCATCGTTGCCTTTTACTATAGGCTGCTTCACCAGGTCAGCCTGTTGTTGTGCGCCGGTAAACTTGCCTTTGAGACGCTGTCGGCTCTGGATGAGGTTGTCAATGGTGAGGTGCAGCTCTTCCATGTCGAAGGGTTTGGCAAGGAACGCATCGGCACCTCGTTCCAGTCCCTCTAAACGGTTGCCGACGTCAGCCTTGGAGGTGAGCATGATGACGGGCAGGTGAGAGATGTTCATGTTGGTCTTGATCATGCGGAGCATGGTGAATCCGTCCATTTCTGGCATCATGACATCGGAGATAACGACGTCGTAAGGGCTGCCTGTGAGCAGTTCCTTGAGTCCTTCCTTGCCGTTGCTGCAAAGTCCGAAGTGGTAATAGTGTCCCAGTTCGGCAGAGATGTACTTGCCTATATCGATGTCGTCATCAACGATCAGCACACGGCGCTTCTGTGAACTATGCGTAGCTGGTATACTGGTGAATGTCGGTGCTTCTTCAATCTCTTCCGGCTTCAGGTGGTCTTTGCCCAAGGGCAGTGTGACGGTGAAGACAGAGCCCCGTTGGCCGTCGGTGCGGTTTTTGGCTTCGATGGAGCCGTGGTGCATGTCGACAATCATCTTGCAAAGGTTCAGGCCGATACCCGTGCCGTCAATATGCAGTCGCCGCGAGTTGGTGCCTTGGTAGAATCGTTCGAAGATGTGCTTAAGTCCTTCATTGTCCAGACCGACGCCCGTGTCGCTGACGGCCAGTTTCATTTGCTGTTCATCTGCGGTGACTTGTATGTCGATGCTTCCGCCTTCAAAGCTGTATTTGAAAGCGTTGGAGAGCAGGTTGGTGATGACTTTCTCAAATTGAGAGCGGTCGAGCCATACGTTGAGTTCCTCAAATTCTTCGTGTTTGAAGTTGAAGTTGATGCTGCGCTCTTGTGCGTTATATTCAAACATCTTGCAGATACCCTTGGTGAAACCGATGATGTCGGTCAACTGGCAGTGCAGTTGCATCTGTTGCTTGTCGATCTTGCGGACGTCAAGAATCTGGTTCACGAGGTTCAGAATGCGCTTGGCATTGTGGTCGATGGTCTCGGCGGCCGGTCCAGTGTCCAGTTTCTTCAGTGCGGCGAGGATGAGCGTCAGCGGCGAGCGTATATCGTGGGTGGCGTTGATGAGGAACTTCATTTTCTCCTCGTTCATTTCCTGGTTAGCGTGTCGGCGGTAGGTATAGAGCACGTATCCCAGCAGCGAGGCCGCCAGTAGGAAATAGATGAAATAAGCCATGAGCGAGCGATACCACGGTGCCTTGACGGTGACGACAATGGTGTTGGAGGGTGTGTAGGCGCCGCTTTGCAGTGCACGCACCTCTATGCGGTAGGTGCCAGGTTGTAGGTGACCTAATGTGAACTCGTTCTTGCCTTCAGGGTTGCGTATCCACTGTCCGTTGCCTATGCGGTATTCGAGTGTCATGTTCATGGCATTGTCGAACGTGTACTGTGAGAAACTCAGTGTGACGGTGTGGTCGAGATAGCTTAGCGTGAAATATTTGCATTCGCTGACGGGCAGACCGCCGGTCACCTTTACATCATTGAGGACGCTGTTGCCATTTACATATTGGTCGCCAACGCGGAATGTGGACAGTTGCAGGGGGTCTGGCAAGGTTCCCTGACGTTTCAGGTTCTTTGGCGAGAACACCGTCAGTCCGTCGTTGTGGCCGAAGTATATACGGTCGTCGTTGCTGTGCATGCCGACGTTGGTGATGTATTCTTTCTTGGTCAGTCCGTTGCCGGCGACGTGGCCTATGAAGGTCTTTGTGCTCTTCTGGTACTGCCAAATGCCCATAGATGTAGCGCACCAGATATCGCCGTCGTTGGATTCAACGATGTAATTGATGACTTTGTCCTTCAGTTCATCTGAGTCGTCAAAGCTGACAGCCTCTTGCTTGCCCGGCGTGTAGGCGTAGAGTCCGTGGTCTGTGCCAATAAGGATGTTGCCGCTACTGGTCTCGCAGAGAGAGTAGCACATGGTTTCGTCGAGCAGCTTTTCCCAGCCAAACGGCTTGAACGTATCAGCAGTGGGGTCGTAGCACGACACGCCGCTGGATGTGGCTAACCAGAGCCGTCCTTTGCTGTCGGGCATCATCGCCATAATCCAGTTGTTGCCCAGATTGCCCCGGACAGTATCGCGGGGGGCGTTCATGTCGAAGTTGCGCAGGGCTCCTGTGGTTGGATTATAGATACAGAATCCACGTGAGAAGGTGGAAACGTAAATGTTGCCTTGGTTGTCGCTGGTCATGTCGTTGAACTTGTCGCAGTCGAAGTTGAAGCATAGCCGGGAGTTGCCTGTCAACGGGTCATAGCTGTATAGTCCGTCATTTGTGCCTACCCAAAAGTGATTTTGTCGGTCGCGGAAGATAAACTCGGCAGCATCAGGGGCTTTCGGGTGTGCAATGACGCGGCCGTCGCCGTTGAAGCCGTAGACACCGACTCCCTGAACCGTACACCAAGTGACACCGCCGTCACCCTCGCAGACGGAGGAGATGGTTGAGCCGAGGTTGATGGACTGGCTTTGGAAACTCCAGCTGGCAAAGTGCGTGGCGTGCTTAGGTACGAGGATGAGGCCCTTTTGCTGGCAGGCTATCCAAAGGTTACCTTTGGCGTCGAACATGACGGCGCTGATTTTTGCTGTCTGCTGATTGACACCAAAGACGTTGATGTCGGCTTTTTCTATCTGTCGGGGATGGGTGGGCGATATGCGGAATATCCCGCGCCCGCGTGTACCTATATAGATTATACCGTTGCTGCCGACGGAGGCTTTGGTGAAGACGGCATCCTGGCCGCTGACGGCGCTCATGTCGATGTCGGCCGGTTGCATCTGGCCGTTACGCCACACCATGATGCCACGGAGGCAGATGATGAGCACCTCGTCGTTCTGCTCAATAAAAGCCTGTGGATTGCCTACGGCAGATGTGAACTTGCGTGACTTTCCGTTGGCATAGAGTGTAATGGTATCGTCGAAGCCGCTGTGCCAGAGATTGCCCTTGTGGTCTTCGTAGGAGCGGCTGACGTAATGGTCGCTGATGGGTGCGTAGGCGGTAAGTCGGCCGTCCTGGCTGAGAAAATATGCACCGTAGCCGGCCGTGCCTACAATCAGACTGCCGTCGTGGCGCTCTAACAGGCAGCTGACGCGTGGCTTGTAGCCGTTGGGGAAAGGATAGTGTACGAAGGATACGCTGACGGGATCGAAGCGGTCGAGGCCAGAACTGGTGCCTATCCATAGGTTGCCTTTGCTGTCGCTGAGCAGGCTGACAACCATGTTGCTGCTAATGGATGTCGTGTCGGCGTCGTGATGCAGAAAAGTCTGGAAATTATAGCCGTCGAAGCGGTTGAGTCCGTAGTCTGTAGCAATCCATACAGACCCTTTCTGATCCTGGCATATCTCGGAGATAAGACTGCTTGAAAAGCGGTCGGACGAAATGAATTGTCCTGTTTGGCTACATAGCCTGCCAAGCATCATGAAGCAAACCGCAAACAGTGTAATATAGCGTTTCATAGTTATGGTAAGTCTCATTTTTGTTTCAAAAACGTCGCAAAGGTAACGATTTATTATGACATGACAAATTTTTTTCATGTCTTTTTTGTTTTTCTTTATGTTTCACCGTTTTGTCCTAATAAAAAACAGCCTCCCGATATTCTCATACAGGGAGGCCGTCATTCATTAGTTTTACCATAACTAATATCCAATAAAAATCAACTACTAACTACTTTCTACTAACTACTAACTACTAACTATAACTAATAACTAATAACAAAGAAAAATCACTTTTTTTGATAGACTTTCTTGCCGGAAAACTCTTTTTCCTTAACTATGGTGCAAAATTACGGCTTTTTCTGCAATTAAGCTATCTCTTTTGTTTCGGTTCTTTTGTTTTTTGTATTAAAAGCGTATAGTGTGTAGTTTTTGCCGTATTATTCCCACTCGATAGTTCCCGTAGGTTTCGGTGTCAGGTCATATAATACCCTGTTTACACCGGGAACTTCGGTGATGATGCGTTTGGTGATATGATGCAGCAACTCATACGGAATCTCTTCGATGGTTGCCGTCATGGCATCGCGTGTGTTCACGGCACGAATGATGACGGGCCAGTCCCAGCTGCGTTTGTCGTTCTTCACGCCGGTTGACTTATAGTCGGGTACGATGGTGAAGTACTGCCATACCTTGCCTTCCAGACCGTTCTTGGCAAACTCCTCGCGCAGAATGGCATCGCTCTCGCGCAGAGCCTCCAGGCGGTCACGCGTGATGGCACCTGTACAGCGAACGCCAAGACCGGGGCCGGGGAAGGGCTGACGGAACACCATGTTGTCGGGCAGGCCCAGTTCCTTGCCGACGACGCGAACCTCGTCCTTGAACAACAGCTTGATGGGCTCTACCAGCTCAAACTGCATGTCCTCGGGGAGACCACCCACGTTATGGTGCGACTTCACGGGGCCGGACTCCACGATGTCGGGATAAATCGTTCCCTGTGCGAGGAAGCTGATACCCTCCAGTTTGCGGGCTTCTTCTTCAAACACGCGGATAAACTCGGCGCCGATAATCTTGCGCTTCTGTTCCGGATCTGCTACACCAGTCAGTTTGTCGAGAAAACGGTCTGTAGCATCCACATATACAAGATTGGCGTTCAGCTCGTCGCGGAATACGCGCACCACCTGCTCGGGTTCTCCCTTGCGCAGCAGTCCGTGGTTCACGTGAACTGATACCAGCTGCTTGCCCACGGCCTTGATCAGCAGTGCAGCCACTACAGAAGAGTCAACGCCGCCGGACAACGCCAGCAGCACCTTCTTGTCGCCTATCTGAGCCTGGAGCTCCTTTACCTGTTCGTCAATGAATTTCTTGGCCAATGCCGGAGTAGTAATCCGCTCCATATCAGCCGGTCTTACATTACCTGTACTCATAATAACTGTCGTTTAAGTGAATAATGGGTACAAAATTAGTAAAAAATGACCGAAATACCAAAAGAAACGTTGTTTTTCTTTCTTTTTCTTCTTCTCCGTAAAATGGGGCTACGCCAAAAGAAAAGGAAAATGTGCCAAACGCCCGTCCGAAGGGCTACGGACGATCAGTCCGTAGCGGTGCGGACTAACAGTCCGAAGCCCTTCGGATTTTTACAAACAGGCTCCAAAAGGGCCTGCGTAAGTCTGTTGCAAAAAAATGTCTTGAGCCTGTTAGCTATTTCATGCGCCAGCGGCCGTCGGCGAAGGCCACCATGGGCACGACGATTTCCTCTTGCGTGGAGTCGCCGTAGCTGAGAAGTAGAAAAACGTTGGTGTAGTGACCCAGGGTGTCGGTGCTGGCGTTGCTTACCTGTACGTCGATAATGCCACGGTGCTGCTCTTGTTGCTGCGCCATAAACTGTTTGTAGCCAGTGAGCAGTTGTTCACGATAGTCTGCCGGCAACGTGTCGGAGCCATACTTCCCTTCGAGGAATGATTCATACTGGCCTGCCATGAGGTGGGTGTAATAACCCTTGGCGGCCATGGCGGCCTGTTCTTCAGGTGACACTTGTGAACAGCCTATGAGGACAGCTAATCCTATGGGTAGCACCAGTTTCTTCACGCTCATCATTTCTGACGGATAAAGACATTGATGGGAGAACCGGTCAGCGTCCAGTTTTCACGTATCTTGTTCTCAAGGAAACGCTTGTAGGGCTCCTTGACGTACTGGGGCAGATTGGCGTAGAAGATAAAAGTGGGAATCTGCGTGTCGGGTACCTGGGATACGTATTTTATCTTGATGTATTTTCCTTTCACCGAGGGTGGTGGCGTGGCTTCTATCAGCGGAAGCATCACTTCGTTCAGCTTCGTGGTGCCAATGCGCACCTTACGATTAAGATAAACTTCCTTGGCCGTCTCAAGCACCTTGAAGATGCGCTGTTTGGTCAATGCCGAGGCGAAGATGATGGGGAAGTCGGTAAATGGAGCCATGCGTTCACGGATAGCCTGCTCAAACGTCTTGATGACTATCGGCGACTTGTCCTCGACAAGGTCCCATTTGTTGACGACAACCACCAGCGACTTGTTGTTCTTCTGGATAAGCTGGAAGATGTTCATGTCCTGTGCCTCAATGCCACGGGTGGCATCAATCATCAGAATGCAGACATCGCTGTTCTCGATGGCGCGAATAGAGCGCATGACGGAGTAGAATTCCAGGTCTTCGCTGACTTTGTTCTTGCGGCGAATGCCGGCTGTGTCGACCAGATAGAAGTCGAAGCCGAACTTGTCGTAGCGGGTATAGATGGAGTCACGCGTTGTGCCGGCAATCTCGGTCACGATGTGGCGTTCCTCGCCGATGAAGGCATTGATAATGCTTGACTTTCCTGCGTTGGGGCGTCCCACGACGGCAAAGCGGGGAATGCCGTCCTCTACGTCGTCCTTTGACTTCTCGGGCAATATTTCCAGTATTTTGTCCAACAAGTCGCCTGTGCCGCTGCCTGTGGCTGCACTGACGCAATAGGGGTCGCCCAGTCCGAGCTTGTAGAAATCGTACTGATAGTAGAGATCCTTGCCGTCGTCGGCCTTGTTGGCCACAAGGATGACGGGTAGCTTGGCGCGACGCAGAATCTGAGCTACGTCCATGTCCCAGTCGGTGACGCCGTTCTTGATGTCGCAAAGGAACAGCACGAGATCGGCTTCCTCGGTGGCTACAAGTACCTGCTTACGAATCTCCTCCTCGAAGATGTCGTCGGAATTGACTACCCAGCCGCCGGTGTCGACGACGGAGAACTCACGTCCGCACCACTCGCACTTTCCATACTGGCGGTCGCGGGTAGTGCCGGCCTCGTCGCTGACAATGGCCTGACGGGAGTTGGTCAATCTGTTGAATAAAGTGGACTTGCCTACGTTCGGGCGTCCTACAATGGCTACTAAGTTACCCATATTCAGTTGAATGTTGAGAGTTAAAGGTGGAAAATCAGAAGTTCACGAGGAATGCCAGGCCCAGGGTAAAGTAGTTCATCTTCTTGGTTTTCTTGAACTCGATGGGCTCCAGTAGGAAGTCGTTGATCGAAGCTTGTTGCATCAGCGCGTAAGTAGCATCGGTCACACCAGTCTTCATGAAGTGGTAAGGATCGTATTTCAGCGTGAAGTCCTTCTCGGTGTAGTCGTAGTCGCAATACAGCCGCCATGAGAAGTTTGACTTATACTTGTAAGTCAGCGAAAGGCCTGTGCCGAATGATGTAGAGCTCTTGGCACCCAGGGTCAGATAGTCCCACTCATCGGTCCATTTCTCACCTGTATTCGTCGGATAGTCCAGATAAGCCAGGTCTTTGATTGCCTCGCCATTGATGTTCTGCATGGTTATGATATAGTCGATATCCTTTTTGTTACCCTCGGCATAGCCGTCGATGTCCAGCTCCTGGGTGAACGAACGTCCGATAAGGGCCTTGGTACCCAGGGCAAAATGACTGCCCAGAGGCAGGTTGAAATACAAACCTAAACTGCCGGTGAACTCAGCCAGGTGGTCGCTTTTCACAACACCGTGGATGTCGGTGACAGGTGCATTGGCTTTCAATGCATCTTCGGTGTCCTTGTAACCGATATCATTCAAGAACTGGAAATAATTTTCTATCTCAGTAGACTTGTCAAAACGTTCGGGGTAACAATATTCGTAGCTGGGTATCATGCCTTCCCATGCATTCCAGTCTTCCATCAGCAAATACTCGGAATATTTTCCGAAGCTCTTCGCTGACATGGCACGGACACGAAGGCGTCCGCCGACACCAACATACTTATTGAAGAAGTAGGCACCTTCGGCATCGACCACTGTTGCCGCACGGAACTGGATCTGGTCGTCTTCGTCAGCTTCAATCTTGGCACCCTCATAGCCTATAACGTCTGCCCCATTGAAGTCGATGCTCTTATTGCCTATTCCCAAACCCATTGAGATGCTGAAGAACGAGGGCTTCTCGGAGTTTATCCCCAAGTCGTTGCGAAGCAGACCCTTTCCCTTGAACAGCAGGTCGCCGATGGCGTAACCTAACTCTGTGGACAGGATACCGATGCCGGCACCCGACATGACGTCGCTCACCCAGTGGCGATTGTTCAGTACACGCATGACGCCAGTGGCTGTAGCAGCACCATAGCCGGCTACAGAGAACCACGGCGAACGGGTCAGACCGTACTCTTTGTGCAGCAAAGTAGCACCAACAAACGATGTGGCAGTGTGTCCTGAGGGCCATGAGTTGGCTGTCGAACCATCGGGACGCATTTCCTTGGCGGTATATTTGATGCCGTTGACAAAGCCGGCCATGATACCATACGACAAAGCTGCACTGGCTAACAGACGAGGCCAGTCGCTACGACCCTCAACGCCACCCAGTTTCAGACCTACTACGGCTGCGGGGCCGAAGAACTGAAGATAGTCGTCGACGCCAGTCTTGAAGTCGCTGAGCAGCTGGGTATTCTTTTTACCGCCGTTTTCGACTTTCTGGTTGACACGGAACATGGCTTTGTCGCTCTTGAGGGCCCATCCGGCAGCAAACAAAGGAACACCCACAAAGGTCATGTCGTCCATGAACTTGTAGGGCTTCACTCCAGGGTTAGTTTTCGACTTAAAGAAATCAAAGTCAGGTTTCCATGCCTGATTGGCAGTTTTCATGAAATCTGTATTGGAAACGTTGAGCGTTAGTATAGGGCGACTACTTGCAACTTCGCCATAGTTGAGCTTGGGCTCTAATTCAGGTACGGTGAGTTTCATATCCTCTGCGTAAGTCGAGAGTGTAATACCCAACAGGCAGATTGCAATTATCAATACCTTTTTCATATTACTTGTTTTATTTGTGTTCGTTAGTATTGCTATATCGTATCCTATTCCTACTCTGGATTATAGCCAAAAGCATTAAGCTCACGCTGTGACGAGCGCCAGTCCTTGTCAACTTTGACGAAAGTCTCTAAATAGATAGGCTTGGCAAAGAACTTCTCAAGGGATTTGCGGGCCTCAGTGCTTACCTTCTTGAGGGCTACACCCTGGTGGCCGATGATGATTCCCTTCTGGGAGTCGCGCTCTACATAGATGACGGCATTGATATGGATGTGCTTGTCATCCTCTTTGAACCGCTCAACAGCAACTTCTACGCTATAGGGAATCTCTTTGTCATAATATAGTAGAATCTTTTCACGAATAATCTCCGACACAAAAAAGCGCGCTGGCTTGTCGGTCAGCTGATCCTTGTCGAAATAGGCGGGATTCTCAGGTAATAGTTCATGAATACGCTTAAGCAGCAGGTCTACGCCGAACTTGTTCTTTGCTGAAATAGGCAGGATTTCGGATTTTGGTAACAGGGCGTGCCAGTGCTCAACAATCTCTGCCAACTGAGCGTTACCTCCTTTAAGCTCATCAATCTTGTTGATAAGCAAAAGCACAGGAATATCCATTTTCTGCACTTTCTCCAGAAAATCCATATTCTTCTCCGGGTTTTCAACCACATCGGTGACGTAGAGCAACACGTCAGCATCAGCGAGCGCTGACTCCGAGAATGCCAACATCGACTCTTGCAATTTGTAGTTAGGCTTTAGCACACCAGGCGTGTCGCTGAACACAATCTGCATATCGTCGGTGTTGACGATACCCATGATACGATGTCGCGTGGTCTGTGCCTTGAACGTCGCAATAGAAATACGCTCACCAACCAATTGGTTCATGAGCGTACTTTTACCTACATTGGGATTACCAACAATATTTACGAATCCTGCTTTATGCATCTTTTTGTCCGTTATAAGCCCACTTGTAATAGCTTGCCCCGTGAACGAAGCCAGCGCCGAAGGCCGTCAAAATGAGGTTGTCGCCCTTGCGCAGCAAATGCTCATTCTCCCAAAGTGCCAGAGGAATGGTAGCTGCTGAAGTGTTACCGAAATGCTCGATATTGACCATCACCTGCTCCATGGGCACTTCCAGACGCTTGGCTACAGCCTCAATGATGCGCATGTTTGCCTGATGAGGAACAATCCATTGAATGTTATCCTTGTTCAGCCCGTTGCGCTCTGCAATCAGCGCACAGTCATCGCTCATGTTGGTCACGGCATAGCGGAACACGGTACGTCCCTCTTGATAGAGGTAATGCAACCTATGGTCAACGGTGAAATGACTGGGTGTGCTGACAGAACCGCCTGCCTTGATATGGAGGAAAGGCAACCCCTTGCCGTCGCAACGCAAATAGCTGTCCATTACCCCGATATTCTGCTCTTCTGTAGCCTCCAAAAGTACGGCAGCTGCACCGTCGCCAAAGAGCGGACAGGTCTGCCGATCCTTGTAGTCGACGACGGATGACATCTTGTCGGCACCGATGACGATAACCTTCTTCATCCGTCCGCTCTGAATCATCATGGCCGCCTGGTCTAATGAGAAGAGAAATCCACAACAGGCTGCCCAGAAGTCAAACGCGTAGGCATTCTTCAATCCGAGCTTGCCCAAGACAATGCTTGCCGTCGAGGGAAACTGATAGTCTGCAGTCGAAGTGGTGACGATAAGGGCGTCAATAGTGTCAGGGTCTACCCCCGTTTTCTGCAAGAGTTGCTTAGCGGCCTTACGCGCCATATAGGAGGTGCCCAGACCTTCCTCCGTCAGAATGCGGCGCTCTTTGATGCCCACACGCGTCATAATCCACTCGTCGTTGGTGTCCACCATGCGTGACAACTCATCGTTCGTGAGCACATAGTCAGGCACATAGCCACCAACGCCAGTGATAATCGCGTTGATTCTGCTCATTATTCAGCTACTTCGTCCTCTTTCTTGATAGCAACCTTGCCGCGGTAGTATCCGCAGGTGGGGCATACTGTATGATAGATATAGTAAGCACCACAGTTGGGGCATACTGCCAGTGTAGGAGCTACTGCCTTGTCGTGAGTACGACGCTTAAGGGTACGGGTTTTTGATTGTCTTCTTTTAGGATGTGCCATAATTCTATAACAATTTAACAATTTAACTTTAAATTCATTAATTTCTCCCATCGGGGATCAATAGGCTGGTTGGACTCCTCATTACCGCTTCGGTCGGCTGACAGCTCTTCCAGAGCTTTTGTCATTGCAGGGTTACACTTACCAGGTGCATGCACATGCTGAATGGGTATGGCCAGTGCTATCAATTCATAGATGAGCCACGATGTGTCGAGCATTCCTTCCTCCTCGTCCACCATTATAGCATCATCTTCCTCTGAGTTGGTGCTGCCCAGTTTCACAACCGTTTGGTAGTCAGTCTCTATAGGCTGTTCCATCAGGTCAAGACACCGGTCGCACATGATGCTTACTGTGCCGACGGCGTGAAAATGGAGTTCGAAAAAGCCGGATGCCTTGCGTATAGACAGCGACACATGCAATGCTCCGCTTTCCACCTCCGTCTGTTCGAGCGCCTTGAAAAAACCGTCGTCCACTGACCACTCCAAAGTTGTTTCCTCTGTCGTAAGGGCTTTCAGGTCAATCTTAAAACGCTCTAAACTACACATATACATCAATTTTGGGCTGCAAAGTTACAAACTTTTTTTGAGATACCACAATGAAATTGCAACTTTTTACACATTTTTTGATTTCTCTTGCTATGAATTGCACACTTACAGGTGTGTGTGCGCAATAATCAGCACTATGGCGCTATCTTACCGTCATGTGGAAGCAGCCCTGCTTGACTTCGTATTTGATATAGCAACGTCCTTGCTGACGCATGTCGCGCAGTACTTCAGAAAGAACATATTTCAACGTGTCGTTACGAACTTCGCGTCGTTTCGGTCCTTCAGGTGGCTCCACCGTCTTATAGCGATTATAACAAATGTCGAACGTCGTACCATATAAGTGGCAGGAGTTTTCTGTCGCATTCCCGTTGACACGGCGCAGACGGGCAACGTCCTCTTCCGTACGAAGTACGCTCGTGACAATCAGACGGTGAAGGGGAACCCCCTTGATATAGAGGCTGTCGAAGAAGGCTTGTCCGATGTCCTGCAGTAGAACGGCAGCACGGGGCACCAGATAAGGGATGCTCTGGCGGAGAGGATCAATATAATAATAAGGTGAACAAGCCACATACACCAATTCCTTTTTGCGTGCCTCAGCGTCTGCCCGGTCTTTTACAGGTGTCACACCCCATCTGACAGCCTCCTGCAATTGGACGGCATTGCTATCGGGGAAGGCTGCACTATAGCTGGGAACGCTCAGAATGCGGTGGAATTTTCCCGTGGCATTTTCTGGTGCTGTCTGAGCAGGGATGTCTGTAGTGTCTGCTCTTCCTGATACTTCAGGGACAAATCGTCGCACCACGGCCAACACTAACGTGACGGTCAAGAATGCCGTTAGGAATTGTCTCTTCGTCAGTCGCTTCATTACTGTAGTTGTTTAGCACGCTCTATGGCAATGTCGATGTGACTGCAGATATTGTCGGTTCCCAACATGGTGTCAAAACCTGCCTTGTGGAGTACGCCCTGAACCGTCGGATTCACACCGGAAAGCACGACTTGAATGCCTTCTTTCTGTGACATTAGACAGAGGTTCGTCAGGTTATGGATGCCTGTCGAGTCAACGAACGGTACTTTACGCATGCGAATAATGCGAACCTTGGGACGGACGCCTCGGCCGAGGGCACCCATAATCTCTTCAAACTTGTTGCCGGCTCCGAAGAAATAAGGTCCATTGATCTCGTAGACCTCCACGCCTTCTGGAATGGTTAGATGCTCCAGATTGCCAAGCTGGAAATCGCTATTCTCCTCAGCAGGATTGATTTCATCGCTGATGACCTTTACGTCGGTTGTCTCAGCCATGCGTCGCATGAAGAGCAGGCAGGCACAAATCAGTCCAACCTCAATGGCTACAGTCAAGTCGAAGATGACCGTCAGCAGGAAAGTTACCCACAGCACAATGACATCACTCTTAGGATTCTTCATGATGCCTAGGAAAGATCGCCAGCCGCTCATACCGTAACTCACGACCACCAGCACACCTGCGAGGCAAGCCATGGGAATGTATTGGGCCAGCGGCATAAGGAACAGGAAAATGAGCAATAGAACGGCTGCATGGATGATGCCGGCTATAGGCGTACGTCCGCCATTGTTGATATTGGTCATGGTACGGGCAATGGCACCCGTGGCAGGGATACCTCCAAACAGCGGAGAAGCGAGATTGGCTACACCCTGGGCTATTAGCTCCGTGTTCGAGGAGTGTCGATCACCAATGACACCATCTGCCACTGTAGCCGATAGTAATGATTCAATAGCGCCTAAGACGGCAATGGTCATGGCCGGAGCAACCAATCCCTTGATGACCTCCCATGACAATTCTGGTACCTGAGCATCTGGCAATTGATTGGAAATACTGAAACGGTCGCCGATGGTCTCTATGCTTGTCACACCGGCATACTGCTTGAGCAAAAGGGCTGCAATTGTCATCACGATGATGGCAATAAGCGAGCCTGGTAGTTTGCTCAGAAATGAGAGATGGGTATTGAGAAAAGAAAAATGAGTAAGCCGCGGCCAAAGCGTAATAAGTGCCACAGAGCCAATCCCGACCCCAGCACTCCACCAGTCAACAGTGGGAAAAGAACCGAAATAAGCAATCCATTTCTCTATGAAGTCGCTGGGCACATGTTCCATCGTCATGCCCAGCAAGTCCTTGACTTGTGTGGTGAAAATTGTGAGGGCAATACCACTGGTGAACCCTACGACAATAGGGTAGGGAATATACTTGATGATAGTGCCTAAATGCATGATGCCAAACATAATCAGGAACACCCCCGCCATAAGCGTGGCAATAGTCAGCCCTTCGAAGCCATACTGTTGGATGATACCGTAGATGATAATGATAAATGCGCCTGTAGGACCGCCAATCTGCACCTTGCTGCCACCGAGAACGGAAACAATCAGTCCAGCCACGATGGCCGTGATGATGCCCTTTTCGGGAGTAACGCCTGATGCAATACCAAAGGCGATAGCCAGCGGCAAAGCTACGATGCCGACGATGATTCCTGCCATCAAATCCGTTGAGAACTGCTTCTTGCTGTAATGTCTCAAGATATGTATCAGTTGCGGCTTAAACTCTATTGTTGTCATAATGATTTAATTTTGAGGCTGCAAAGTTACAAAAAAAATGAGAAATGAGCAGTGGAAAATGGGATTTATTTCGTAACTTTGCACGCAAAACAAGAAAAGTGAAGATGAAAATAGGATTCGATAATGAGAAATATCTGAGGATACAATCAGAACACATCCGTGAGCGCATAGCTCAGTTTGATGGGAAGTTGTATCTTGAATTAGGAGGAAAGTTGTTCGACGACCACCACGCATCACGCGTGCTTCCAGGTTTTAAGCCCGATTCCAAACTCCGCATGCTTGCACAGTTGCGCGATAGTATCGAGATTGTCATCGTGGTGAGTGCCGAGGACATTGAAAAGAACAAGATACGTGCAGACCTTGGCATTACCTACGACGAGGATGTGCTTCGACTTCGCGACGAGTTCATGAACCGCAACTTTATGGTAGGTAGTGTGGTTATTACCCACTACGACGGTCAGCGTGCTGCAGACCAGTTCCGCCACCGTCTGGAGCGTTTGGGCATACGTAGCTATATTCATTATCCCATTGACGGGTATCCTCATAACGTAGAACTGATAGCCTCGGACGAAGGATTTGGAAAGAACGACTTCGTTGAGACCGAGCGTGAGTTGGTCATCGTTACCGCCCCAGGTCCTGGCAGCGGCAAAATGGCCACTTGTCTTTCACAGCTTTACAACGAGAATAAGCGTGGCGTTCGTGCCGGGTATGCCAAGTTCGAAACTTTCCCCGTCTGGAATCTGCCGCTGAAACACCCTGTCAACATTGCTTATGAAGCTGCAACTGCTGACTTGAACGATGTCAACATGATTGATCCCTTCCACTTGGAGGCTTACGACAAAATTGCCGTCAACTACAATCGTGACGTAGAGATTTTCCCTGTGCTGAACGCGCTCTTTGAGGGTATCTATGGCGAGAATCCCTACAAGTCGCCTACTGACATGGGTGTCAACATGATAGGTTTTTGCATCTCCGATGATGAAGTGTGTTGTCAGGCCAGCCGCGACGAGATTATCCGTCGCTATTACGATGCCACCAACAAGTTGGCTGACGGTGCCGACAATGAGAATGAGGTTGGCAAAATAAGATTACTCTTTAACCAGGCCAAGATTACAACGGCCTTCCGTCGTACGACGACTGCCGCCTATGAAAAGAAAATTGAAAGTGGACATACGGCAGCGGCTATCGAATTATCCGACGGTACCATTATCACTGCCAAATCGAGCCCTCTGTTAGGTTGCAGTGCTGCGCTGATTCTTAATGCAACAAAGTTCTTGGCCGACATCGACCATGAAACGAAACTCATCCCCCAGAGTCTTATAGAACCTGTACAGAAAACCAAGACCGAGTTTCTTGGTGCCAAGAATCCGCGCTTGCATACAGACGAAGTGCTCGTGGCACTGTCTGTCCTTTCGCCTCATGACGATAATTGCCGCAAGGCCTTGGCCCAGTTGCCACAGCTTCGCGATTGTCAAGTACATTCGACCGTTATGCTCTCTGAAGTAGACCGCAAGATTTTCAAGAAATTAGGCTGTGGCCTTACATGTGATCCTGTCAGAAAGAAGTAAAAAGGTGAAAAGACTGAACGATTCGCCAGTTGCACGATGGACTGTGCTCTTCATCGTTGCAACAGCCATGATGATGGGCTATTTTGTGAACGATGTAATGTCTCCATTAGAGACGTTATTGGAGATGCCTCGCAGTCAGGGAGGGTTAGGATGGACACCATCCGACTATGGCTTCTTCTCTGGTGCAGGGAGCTTCATAAATGTGTTCCTTCTAATGCTCTTCTTCTCTGGCATCATCCTCGATAAGACGGGCATTCGCTTTACCGGCACTCTGGCCTGCTCTCTTATGGTGGTGGGAACAATCATTAAGTATTATGGGGTGACTGTTCCTATGGATGGTACTATATCGTTCTTCGAATTCCAGCTGCCAGCCTCTGTTGCGATGGCCTCGCTGGGTTTTGCTATCTTCGGCGTAGGCTATGAGATGACAGGCATCACTGTATCAAAGGCAATGGTACGATGGTTCAAGGGACATGAATTAGCACTTGCTATGGGCATCCAGCTTGCTATGGCCCGTTTAGGTACGGCTGCTGCATTGAGTCTCTCGGCACCTATAGCTCGCCATTTTTCACTGTCTGCACCGCTACTTGTTGCTTTGTCGTTTCTTATCATCGGACTGTTGGCCTTCCTTGTGTTCTGTGTCATGGATCGTCGGATGGACATTGGCTCCAGTCGTCAACAAAGTGACGTCAGCGATGAGTTCCGCTGGAGCGATATTGGCATGACGTTACATTCATCGGGCTTTTGGCTCATTACGCTTTTCTGTGTGCTGTTCTACTCAGCCGTCTCCCCTTTCCTTAAGTTCTCAACTCGTCTGATGGTCATTAAATACGGCGTCGATCCTGATATTGCCGGCTTTTTCTCCAGTATAGCACCCTTTGGTACCATTCTGATGACACCATTGTTCGGGTTGGTCTATGATCGCTATGGCAAGGGTGTCTCTATTGTAATTACCGGTGCTTTAATGCTGACTGCCGTTCATTTCGGGTTCTCCTTGCCGATGCATAGCAGTACGATTGCCATTGCGCTGATGGTCATACTTTCTATTGGCTACTCAATGGCGCCTGCTGCCCTGTGGCCCTGTGTTCCCAAAATCATTCCCTTGAAGTGCTTGGGAACAGCTTACTCCATGATTTTCTTTATCCAGAATTTTGGTCGTGCTATTATTCCCATGCTTGTCGGACGTGCCAACGAATCTGACCCCACCTATACCTCGTCGATGCTCATCTTCGGCTTTACGGCATTAGGGGCTGTCGCTGTTGCCGTCACCATGTTGATGGTTGACCATCGTAAGGGCTACGGGCTGCAATTGCCAAATATAACTTTTTCCCACTAAAGATTACTCTTCTGCGAGAATCTTCTTGATTTCCTCATCTGTCTTGGTGAGTTTTTCCTTGCAGAGCTTGATGAGAAGTTGGGCACGCTTGATTTGTTCCGACATCTGGTCGATGTCGAGCTCATCGTTCTCCATGCGATGGACGATGGCCTGGAGTTCCGCATAGGCGGCTTCGTATTTGATTTCTTCTTTCATAATACTGTTGATTTGAGATTTCCTTTTTCCAGTCGGGTCTCTATTTGGTCACCAGGAATCAGTTCCTTGGGATCATGGACAACTCGACCGTTCTTCGTCGTAATGCTATAGCCACGACGTAGCAGCAGACGGGGATCGAAGGTTTTCAGCTTCTCTTCCATGATTTCAAGCTGGTGCTCTTCGGTGGTTAGCTTCTGACGGATTAATGTGCAGAGTTGAGTGCCGTAGTTGGATAATTGATGATTGGAGGTCGTCAACTGTTGCTGGACATGGCGGGCGATTTGTAGGAAAAGTTGGTCAAGGCGAGCTTCGTGACGCGTCTTCACAACGGAGAAGATGCTTGACAATTGTGTGTTGAGAATAGATATCTTGGATTGGTGCTCTGCGAGTTTATGTAAGGCATTTTTCGTGATGCGGTTCTGATTGTCTTCAAGCGTGTTGAGTACCTTTTGAGCATGGTCAATGAGAAAGGTCGCAGCCGCCGTAGGTGTTTTTACTCGCTGATGGCTTACCATGTCGAGTATGCTCTCGTCGCGGTCATGTCCGATTCCAGTGATGATAGGTAGTGGAAAGTTGGCAACATTCTCTGCCAAAGGCAAAGTGTCGAAGCCAGACATGTCACTGGTTGCACCACCGCCTCTGATAATTACTACAGTATCGAAATCCGATAGCCTGTCATAGATTTTTTCCAGTGCACTGATGATGCTTTGCTCCACACCTTCGCCTTGCATGATAGCAGGGAAAAGCTGAGTGCGGAAAGCAAAGGGCGAGTCGCTTAACTGGTTGCTGAAATCGCCGTAACCGGCCGCTGTCTGACTGCTAATGACGGCGATATTTAGGCAAAATAGAGGTAAATGAAGTTCGTGCTGTAAATCGAAGACACCTTCCTGCTTCAGTTGATGGATAATCTCCTGCCTACGACGTGCCTGGTCGCCGAGGGTATAGTTTGGGTCTATGTCAGTAACTATCCACGAGAATCCGTATGCTTCATGGAACTGGGGATAGACCTTCAGCAGTACTTTTATTCCTGCACGTAGCTGTTGGCCTGTGGTACGCTCAAAGTAGGGGCGGACGAGCATCCATTTTGATGCCCAGCATTTGGCGGATGCTCTGGCTATTGGTGTAGCAGAGTTTTCTTCCCTCTGAATAAGTTCCATATAGCAGTGTCCTCGGCTTTCGCGACACTCCGACAACTCTGCTTCAACCCAGTATTCGTGGGACATCTCGCACTCAATGACCTCTTTCACAAGGCTGTTGAGCTCGTAAAGTGTCAGTCTGTTGTCACTTTTCACCTCGTTTCTCTTCACTTTTTCCAATCATGTAAGCTCTCCAGAAGTTGGGACGCCCGTAACCATAGATATTGTCAGGCTGCACGTAATCACTGCTGGCACGTCGCACCAGACTGATGATGTCGAAGGCTGTCAGTGAGGGAATGGCCTGCCATAGACAAGCAATCAGTCCGGTGACAAGGGGAGCTGAGAAACTGGTGCCCATGTCACGGATGACAGCCCCACTGCCTGAAAGCAGACTTGTAGCACTGCCTAATGCCATGACATCAGGCTTGACGCGACCGTCCTGTGTCGGACCAACACCGCTAAATGGTACGTTCTTGTTTTCTGCATCAATGGCTCCCACGGTTAGTATGTCATTGGCATCGGCAGGGAAAATGATTTTTTTCCATGGCCCCATGCCTGTGTTGCCTGCAGAGTTGACGAGAACGATACCTTTACGCGCAAGCATGGAGGCCGTACGGCTGATGAGAGCCGTTTTCCCGTCGAGATCACGCTGACGGTAGTTCTTGAAATTGCCGATAAACTCATGATATCCTACTGAGGAGTTGATGATGTCGGCTCCGGCAGAGTCTGCATACTCGGCTGCCATAGCCCAATAGTCTTCTTCCACAGGCTGTTCGCTGTGGTGGTTTTCGCAGCGTAATAGCAGGTAACTCGCATCGGGTGCGGTGCCTACAAGCACGGAGGGAACGTTGGCGGCCATGACAGACAATACTTTTGTGCCGTGGTCGGCTTCTCGGTAGAAATCTTGGCTATAGGGATAGACAAAGTCTTTCTTGCCAACGATGTTTGCATACCGAAGAGCTGGTATGACATCCGCATTTTGGAATCCTTCATCCAGTACGGCAATAGTCATTCCCTTTCCTCGCTTGCCAATGCTGTGTAGACGGTGACCATGGAGCATTTCTATTTGCTCTTTGCCATGCCCATAATGTTCGCCTGGAATGCTGTCCCATCGATGATAGTAATCATGATATTTCACTCTGGAAGACTTTTTTGCAATGGAATCGCGATCCATCCATACCATTTGTGACTGACTGACACATTGGAGTGCCGACAGTTCGCGAAGTAGTGTTGTGTCATCTGAACAAACGAGTATTGTGTTGTTCCAACGGCTAGTACCCACTACAAAGGCTTTCGGTTTGTCGTGCGTATGCAGGCTAAGAGTTTCGTTGATGGTTTTGCGAAAGAGTTTCAAATAAAGGGAACTGACGGGCAGGTCTGTCGAATCCAAAGCCAACCCCTGACGGTGGCGACGTTCGACAGACTTATGCGATAGCCACCGGTTTGGAGCGTCAAGGGAGTAGGTTCCACCTTGTTTGTCTTTTAATGTATAGCGGTAAATATATAAAAAGCTACGAGAGCTGTTTTGCGTCTTGTAGCTGTCACGTGCAAACGTTAGTACGTTGCCAATCAATAAAAATAGTATGCAAACGATACAACGGAAGTCGAGGTGACAGGACTCGAACCTGCGACATCCTGGTCCCAAACCAGGAACGCTACCAACTGCGCTACACCTCGATTTTGAGAGTGCAAAGGTACTCATTTTTTGCGACCCATGCAAATTTTTTCTTAATTATTTGATAATTTCCTGCTCTACAAATATTTTCTTTAGAGCCACGACAGAGCGATCGACCTGTTCCTTAGTGTGAGTAGCCATCAGGGCATAACGGACAAGCGTGTCTTGAGGTGCACATGCAGGAGGAATGACGGGGTTGATAAACACGCCAGACTTGAAAGCCAGAGCGGTTACAAGGAATGTCTTCTCTACATCGCGCACGTAAAGAGGAATAATAGGACTCTCTGTTTCACCAATCTCAAATCCTTCTTCGCGGAAGCGTTTCAAGGCATAGTTAGTAACATCCCACAAAGCCTGAATGCGCTCGGGTTCTTGCTGGATGATGTGTAGGGCCTCCATGGCGGCTGCGGTGGCAGCTGGAGTGTTAGAAGCAGAGAAAATATAGGTGCGACACGTGTGGCGAAGGAAATTGATGGTGTCCCAGTCGGAAGCGATGAAGCCACCGATCGAGGCCAGCGATTTCGAGAATGTACCCATGATGAGGTCTACCTCGTCAGTAAGCCCGAAATGATCGCAGACGCCACGCCCCTGGCGGCCGAACACACCGATGCCATGTGCCTCATCGACCATGATGGAACAATTGTATTTGTGCTTCAGTTCTACAATCTCGGGTAGTTTGCAGAGGTCTCCTTCCATAGAGAACACACCATCGACAACGATTAGCTTGACGGCATCGTGTGGTAATTTCTGAAGTACGCGCTCCAAGTCGGCCATGTCGTTGTGCTTGTAGTGCAACTGGCGGGCGAACGATAATCGACGGCCGTCAACAATGGATGCGTGGTCACGGTCGTCACAGATGATGTAGTCGTCTTTGCCGACAACCATGGCGAGAACACCTTGATTAACAGAGAAACCTGTAGAAAAACATAGACAATCGTCCTTGCCGATAAATTCTGAGATTTCCTTCTCCAGTTGAATGTGCAAGTCCAATGTCCCGTTCAGGAAACGACTTCCTGCGCAGCCTGATCCGTACTTGTCGAGTGCAGCCTTCGCTGCATCAATAATACGCTGGTCGCCCGTTAAACCTGTATAGGCATTGGAACCAAACATCAAAACTTTATGGCCTCCCATTTCCACCTCTGTGCCTTGTTTTCCTTCAATGGCACGGAAATAAGGATAAACGTCAGCCTCCATATATTTCTGTGGCTCACGATAATTCTTATATCTCTCCTGTAACTGTCCCATTCAAATGCTGGTAAAATACCTTTTAGTTTCAGGCTGCAAAGTTACACAATTTTTATGAAATCATGCATTTTTTTCGTAATAAATGTTTGTTTTGTGGAAATTTATATGTTTTAAATACTCAAATTCATACAAAATTTGTATTTTTGCATACAAAATGAGCAATAAAAAGACCATAACTTTCATCGTCAACCCCATTTCGGGTACTCGTACGAAAGAAACGTTGCCGCAGCTGATAAACGAAACATTGGCCAAAGACATGTTTGACTATCAGATTCTGCAAACCGAATATGCTGGCCATGCTTCGGAGCTGACACGTCAATGTGTGGAGAAGAACATGGACATCATTGTTGCAGTTGGCGGTGATGGCACTGTTAATGAGGTAGCTCGTTCTCTTGTGCATACAGATACTGCATTGGCAATCGTCCCCTGTGGCAGTGGCAACGGGCTGGCGCGACATCTGTGTTTGCCTATGGACATGAAAAAGGCCGTAGAAATCATCAACAAATGCTGCATTGAGTCTTTTGATTATGGTATCATCAACGACCTTCCTTTTTTCTGTACTTGCGGAATGGGTTTTGACGCGTTTATCTCGCTCAAATTTGCTGAGGCGGGGAAGCGTGGTCCTATCGGATACGTTGAGAATGTCCTAAAAGAAGGTCTTAAATACAAACCGGAAACCTACGAGGTGAGTGACACTACGGGTACGAATCATTACAAGGCGTTTCTAATAGCTTGTGCTAATGCGTCGCAGTATGGGAACAATGCTTACATAGCTCCTGGTGCCACCATGAAAGACGGACAAATGGACGTTATTATCATGGAGCCGTTCGATGCGTTGGAAGCACCGCAGATTGCAGCCGACCTGTTTATGAAGACCTTGACAAATAATTCGAAAATAAAAATGTTCCGTACCAATCACCTGCATATACACCGCAAGCAGCCGGGAGCCATCCATTACGATGGCGATCCTATCATGACTGGCACCGACATAGACGTGAGCATTGAACATTTAGGCATCAAGATTGTCACTAATCCGCAGGTTTCTGAGGATGCTGCCCAGCCTAATCCCGTGTTGAATGCTTTTAGCGATTTCTTTAATAATATAAATAATGTACGCGAAGATATAGAGAGACGAGGTCATCGGATACAGGTTATTAACAAACTCATGTTGCGTAAACTCTCCAAATAGTGTTTCAATTTACGATTGTTTTTATTGCGGTACTCGCCTCCGTCGCCTATGCCATCTGGCATATTTGGCATGTGAGTATGAAACGTCGCTCTCCATGTGACGGCTGTGTGCTTAAAAATAGTGCATGCAATAAAAAAACGTGTGAAAAATTTGGTGAATCCAAATAAAAACATTACCTTTGCAGCCGTTATTAAAACAAGGTGCCTTGGATGAGTGGCTTAGTCAACGGTCTGCAAAACCGTCTACAGCAGTTCGAATCTGCTAGGCACCTCGGAAATGAGATCGGAAGTCGCTGTTATTTAGTGCCTTCCGATTTTTGATATAAAAAAATGAACGACCATAAGATTATCAACGATCCGGTTTTCGGATTCATCAAGATACCCCGCGGCGTATTGTACGACATCGTACAGCACCCGTTGATGCAGCGTCTGAATCGTATTAATCAGTTAGGATTAGCCTCTGTGGTTTACCCAGGTGCACGTCATACCCGGTTTCAGCACTCTTTGGGTGCTTTCCATTTAATGAGCGAGGCTATTCTGTCACTCCAGCAGAAAGGCAATTTCATATTTGACTCCGAGGCGGAGGCTGTTCAGGCGGCCATTCTTATGCACGACATTGGTCACGGGCCATTTTCGCATGTGTTGGAAAATACGCTTATCAGAGACATTTCACATGAGGACATCTCGTTGATGATGATGGAAGAGGTTAACCACGATTTGGGTGGGCAGTTGAATCTGGCTATTAGCGTCTTTAAGGGAAACTATCCCAAGGATTTTCTACATCAACTCATCTCAAGCCAGTTGGATATGGACCGGCTTGACTACCTTCGTCGTGACTCTTTTTATACGGGTGTCACGGAGGGTAACATAGGCTCAGCCCGAATCATCAAAATGTTAAACGTCATTAATGATTCGCTGGTTGTTGAGTCGAAGGGTATTTATTCACTTGAAAATTATTTGACAACACGACGGTTGATGTATTGGCAGGTATATCTTCATAAGACGGCAGTGGCATGCGAGAAAGTTCTGGTCAATACTTTGTTGCGTGCCAAAGACCTGACCCGTGAGGGAATAGATGTGTTTGCTTCGCCTGCACTTCATTATTTTCTGTCTAACGATGTTGACAGAACATGGTTCGTTACGCACGATGAAGCCTTGAAAATGTATGAAGACCTTGACGACAGTGATATTTGGAGTGCTATGAAAGCCTGGAAATATCATGATGACAAGATACTTTCGACGCTTGCTGCCGATATGCTGGAACGACGCATCTTTAAGGTGGAAGTAAACGAGATGCCCGTAGGCGAAGAACGCATTGATGAAATAGCCGGTCAGATAGCCGCCAAAATGCAGATCAGCCATGAGGACGCTCTGCGTTATATGATGAGCATCAATACCATTCAGAAGGATATGTACAACGTGGACGACGACTGTATCACAATTCTTTACAAGGATGGTACGACAAAGGATATTTCGGAGGCATCTGAACTATTAAATGTACAGCTACTTTCTAAAAAAATAAGAAAATATTACCTCTGTTATCAGCGTTTCAAATAATTTTTATTATCTTTGCAAGCAAAATGTAAAACAGCTTCTATGGAATTTACTGCAAAACAGATAGCCGAGTATGTACAAGGCCGTATTGAGGGAAATGAGAACGCCTGCATCAACAACTTTGCAAAAATCGAAGAAGGCAAGGAGGGCTCCATTTCATTTCTTTCGAATCCCAAATATCTTCACTTTATTTATGAAACCAAGTCATCCGTCATTCTTATTGACGAGTCTGTTGAGTTGGAGAAACCTGTATCGGCTACGCTCATAAGGGTGAAAAACGCCTACGAGAGTGTAGCCAAACTTTTGCAACTCTACGACTCCTTGAAGCCGAAGAAGACGGGTGTTGACGCACTGGCTTTTGTTTCTCCTACAGCCGAAATCGGCAAGGATGTGTACATTGGCCCGTTTGCTTATATTGGTGAGAATGTGAAGATAGGCGACGGCACGTGCATCTATCCGAATGTAACAATCTATGAAGGCTGTCGCATAGGTCAGCGTGTGACCATCCATGCTGGCGCTGTCATCGGAGCCGATGGTTTTGGATTTGCACCTAATCAGGAAGGCTATGAAAAAATTCCTCAGATAGGAATTGTTGTGATTGAGGATGATGTCGAAATCGGTGCTAACACTTGTATTGACCGTTCTACCATGGGACAGACCATTATCCATCGTGGTGTGAAGCTTGACAACTTGATACAGGTGGCTCATAATTGTGAAATCGGTGAAAACACAGTGATGTCAGCTCAGGCAGGGATGGCAGGCAGTACGAAAATTGGCGATTGGTGCATGGTGGGAGGTCAGGCCGGCTTTTCAGGTCATATTACCGTGGCCGACAAGACTTTCGTTGGTGCTCAGAGCGGCGTTATCAGTAATACAAAGGGACAGGGTCAACAGATTATCGGCTCTCCGGCCATTGACCCGAAGGTGTTTTTCAAGGCACAGGCTGTTGTGAAACGCTTGCCTGACATGTATCGTGAGTTGAACTTGCTGAAAAAGGAAGTGGAAGAACTCAAGAAACAAATAAAAGCTCAATAAATATATGAAACAAAAGACATTAAAGGGTAGTTTCTCGCTCTGTGGCAAAGGGCTTCATACAGGTCTTAGCCTGACAGTGACATTCAATCCTGCTCCGGAAAATACAGGATACAAGATTCAGCGTATTGACTTGGAAGGAATGCCCACAATAGACGCTATCGCTGAGAATGTGGTTGACACACAGCGTGGTACGGTTCTTGGTAAGGGTGATGAATTTCGTGTGTCGACGATTGAACATGGAATGTCTGCTCTCTATGCACTGGGAATAGACAACTGCCTGATCCAGGTCAACGGTCCTGAGTTTCCGATTCTCGATGGTTCAGCCATTCAGTATGTTGAGAAGATCCGTGAGGTGGGCATAGAGGAACAGAATGCTCCCAAGGATTGGTATGTGATCCGCAAGAAAATAGAAATCAAGGACGAACAGAGCGGCTCGTGTATCACCATCCTGCCTGATGATGATTTCTCGATAACGGCCATGTGCTCATTTGAGTCAAAGTTTATCAACAGCCAGTTTGCAACGCTTGAAAACCCATTGAAATATGCTGATGAGATAGCCAGTGCCCGTACCTTCGTCTTTGTACGCGACATAGAGCCATTGCTTCAGGCCAACCTCATCAAAGGTGGCGATTTGGACAATGCCATCGTCATCTACGAACGTCAGACCACTCAGGAGCGTCTTGACATGCTCGCTGATATGCTGCACGTGGAGCATCGTGATGCCACGGATTTAGGATATATCCAGCATAAGCCATTGATGTGGGAAAACGAGTGTACGCGTCATAAACTGCTTGACGTCATTGGTGACATGGCACTGATAGGCAAGCCCATCAAGGGACGTATCATAGCTACCCGTCCTGGACACACCATCAACAACAAGTTTGCCCGTCAGATGCGCAAGGAAATCCGTAAGCACGAGATTCAGGCACCTATCTATGACCCGAATGAGGAACCTATCATGGATGTCAATCGCATCCGCGAATTGCTGCCTCATCGCTATCCCATGCAGTTGGTTGACAAAGTGATAGCTCTGGGCGCCACGAGTATCGTTGGCATTAAGAATGTCACGTCCAATGAACCTTTCTTTCAGGGACACTTCCCGCAGGAGCCTGTCATGCCTGGCGTACTGCAGATAGAGGCGATGGCACAGTGTGGCGGTCTGTTGGTGCTTAATACGTTGGAAGAACCTGAGCGTTGGTCGTCCTACTTCATGAAGATAGACAATGTGAAGTTCCGTCAGAAAGTTGTTCCTGGCGACACTTTGCTGTTCAAGGTTGACTTGTTGGCACCTGTGCGTCACGGTATTTCGTCGATGAAAGGTTACATATTCGTAGGTGACCACGTCGTTGCCGAGGCCACCTTTACTGCGCAGATTGTCAAGAACATGTAATGAGGATCATCCGGAGTCAGGAGGACTCAGGGATGTCATAACCAATTGTCCGATATGAACGCGTTGGATAATGCTAGTATCATAGACAAAAATTGCATTGGATTTGCCTCCTTTGCCTTCCCCGAAGCAAAAAGCTCAAAGACAGGGGTGTCGGTAAGATATGCGCCAGGCGAAGACAAAGAATGGTATGTGCTCCGAATCAAATATGGTCAGGCGCAAGCGGTGGCTGATGCCATCATAGAAGACGGCACCTACGTTTATCTGGCCAAGGTATGGAAAGACATCCGAAACAAAGAGACGGGCAAGAAACAACGGAAGTTGTTTCCATTCATGAACATTCTTTTTGCATACGTGACGAAGCAGGAAGCCGAAAAATACGTTAAGGATTCCACCATTTCGAAGTATGCTACATACTATTACAACCATTTCGAGACAAACGAGAACGGGTATAATCCTCCGTTGACTGTCAGTAGCAAGGATATGGCACCATTCGTCAAGGCTACAGCCTTGCTCGATGAGCATGTGATGGAGGTAGATATAAAAACCTGTAAATTCGTGTCTGACGAGTTAGTACGTGTCACCGATGGTCCATTCGAAGGAGTCATAGGTCGTGTTGCCCGTATTGCCCGCCAAAAGCGTGTGGTCATTTATATCAAAGGCTTGCAGTCCGGTCTGACCACCGCCTATATCCCACCGTATTATCTTGAAAAAGTCGAAGACGATAATTTCGCGTAATGAACAAGACACAACGTCAGAGGGCTTGGGAATGTGGTTTGCCAG
>JAFYDA010000122.1 GCA_017545045.1 Prevotella sp.
ACAAACTGCGTCACCCTGTTTTAAATTCTCTAGAGAATTTTGTCCAAGATGACGCTCCTTCCTCAATAAAGTGACGCACTTTGCATAAAATTCTCTAGAGAATTTTGAACGAGGTGACGCTCCTTGGTCAACAAGATGACGCTCCTTGCGATGCAGAATATCCCAGAAATTTGGCTGTCTCGACAATAATGCGTAACTTTGCAAACAAATTTGCGAGCGTCAAACAAATAAAACAATGAAACAGGAAATCAATCCTAAGGACACGAATAGGGCCATTGCTTTCGAGTTGTGGACAAAGTCGCCCATGCCGATGGTGACGCTCACAAAGACCTTCGACGTGACGCGGCTGCAGAAGTTGAGTCGGAAGCGCGGTATGAAGTTCAACATGCTGCTGTGCTGGTGCATTGGCCAGGCAGCATCAAAGATAGAGGAGTTCTACATGTTGCCTAAGGACGGGAAGCTGTACAAATACGACCGTATGGCCATCAACGTGATAGCGGATAACGTCAAGGGCGGACTCAGCTTCTGCGACGTTGCCGTCAGCGATGATTTGGAGGCCTTTAATGCCAACTACATGCACCTGACAGAGGCCATCAGCCAGACCTGTCAGGACATCCTGGACGACGAAGCCGTGATTGTCGGTACGTCGGCTGTTACTGGCACGGAACTCGACTGCATCGTCAATCAGTATAGCGGCATCTTCACCAATCCTTTCCTGGCCTGGGGCCGCTATCGCAAAGGTTGGTTGAAGACCACACTCCCCATCTCCTTCCAATTCCATCACGCCCAGATGGACGGCAAGCACGCCGCTCGGTTCTTAGAAGAACTGCAAAAAACAATAAACACGATACGAATATGAACAAAATTGTATTGATTACAGGTGCAACAAGCGGGATAGGACTCGCTTGTGCAAGGAAGTTTGCCGAGAATGGCGACAAGGTGATATTGACTGGCAGAAACGAACAACGCCTGAATGAAATCATGAAGGAACTGACAGAAAAAGGTGCGGACGTGCTGACGCTGGCTTTCGACGTGAGAGACCGCGAGAAGGCGACGAAGTACATCCGGGAACTGCCGGCTGAATGGCAGGAGATTGACGTATTGGTCAACAACGCCGGATTGGCGCTGGGACTGGAACCCGAGTATGAAGGCAACCCAGACGACTGGGAGACGATGATCGACACGAACATCAAGGGTCTGCTCACGATGACGCGCCTCGTCGTGCCCGGCATGGTGGAGCGCAATCGCGGACACATTATCAATGTCGGCTCTGTGGCTGGCGATGCGGCCTATGCCGGCGGCAACGTCTATTGTGCCACGAAGGCTGCCGTGAAAGCACTTTCCGACGGCCTGCGCATCGATGTGGCCAATACCGCCATCCGCGTGACGAACCTGAAGCCCGGACTGGTTGAGACCAACTTCAGCAACATCCGTTTCCATGGCGACAACAATCGTGCCGCCACAGTCTACAAAGGCATCAAGCCTCTGACGGGCGACGACATTGCCGACGTTGCCGTCTTTGCAGCCAACGCCCCTGAGCACGTACAGATTGCCGAGGTGCTGATCCTGGCCACCCATCAGGCCAGCGGTAGCGTCATCATCAGAAAATAAGTACACCAATGAACCTGTCTCAAAGGCTGACATTGAGCCTGAAAACGTATCTTACAACGAGTTTGGCGGCAAAGCAGAATAATCCGGATTTCGTTTGTATTCATCAGAAGCAATGAAACGGTGAAGCCTCCGCAAAATTGTCAAGCAAATTCATCGCCCGCCATGCCGCAGAGGAGATTTCCATCGACATGGTGAAGATCGTCTCATTTCCCTAAGAATTTGGTGGCCAAGTAGGCTTGGAATGTTTCCTTATACAGGTCACCGATGGGGAGGTAGGTGTCTTTGTTCATGATGACGCGGTTCTTGTTGACCTCTTGAATCTTGGTGAGGTTGACAATGTAAGAGCGGTGGATGCGCATGAAGTAGCTGGGCAGCCGCTCTTCCATCTTCTTCATCGACAGGAGGGTGATGATGGGTTTCGCCTCGCCCTCTATCCATACCTTCAGATATTCACTCATGCTCTCAACGTAGCGAATGTCTGGGATGCTGACCTTTACGATGCGGTAGTCGGTCTTGAGGAAGAGGGCGTCGTCTTTGATGTCGGCGGGGAAACCGCCGACCGCGGGGGTGCCGATCACGGGGGCGCTGACTGCGGGGGTGCCGACCGCGGGGGCGCTGTTCTCCAGCCTTATCCCCGACGTAGCGATTGCCGAGTTTTGCTCGCCTACCTGTAGTCTTTCCCTCAATCGGTTTGCCGCCCGCAGGAAGTCCTGCAGGCCGAAGGGTTTCAGCAGATAGTCGACGGCATTCACGCGGAAGCCCTCGACGGCATACTCCGAATAGGCGGTGGTGAAGACGACGAGTGGTGGCACGGCGAGCGACTTCACGAAGTCCATACCGTTGAGGTCGGGCATGTTGATGTCGCAGAAGATGGCATCCACGGTGTCGTGCTCCAGAAACGCACGTGCCTCCACGGCACTCTGGCACTGGGCGGCGAGCTGGAGGAACGGAACTTTGCCGATATAGGCAACGAGTTGTTGCAGAGCCAGTGGCTCATCATCGATGGCGAGACAGCGTATCATGATAATGGAATGTTGAGTTCAACAAAATAGACGTCGGGATCATTGTGGATGCGAAGGGCGTAGCGATTGCCGTAGAGCAGATTGAGGCGCTTGCGGACGTTGGCAAGGCCCACGCCACCCTGTCGGGGAGTGGCACTCGATCCTTGGGACGCTTCGCTCTGCGAGGAACTCGACGGGGAAGCCGTCGGGCACGAATCGCGCTTCGAGTTGCGACAGGTGAACAGCAGTTCGTCGCTCTCTACAACGACTTTCATTTCGATGAACGACTCGCGCTGATAGGATACGCCATGCTTGAAGGCATTCTCGATGAAGGTGATGAGGATGAGCGGCGGTATCTGGCGGTCGGGCACCTCGGCGGGCAGGTCAAGCGTAATGCGCACCTTGTCGGTATAGCGCAACTGCATCAGCGTGACGTAGTGGCGGATGAAGTCCATCTCACGCGACAACGGCACGCCCTGCTTGTTGCCCTCGTAGAGCACGAAGCGCATCATCCGCGACAGTTCCAGGATGGTGTCCTTCGCCTTCTCGGGGTCAATGTCCACGAGGGCGTGAATGTTGTTGAGCGTGTTCATGAAGAAGTGTGGATTGATCTGGTAGCGCAGGTACTCCAACTGCTGCTCCAGGTTCTCGCGTTCCAGCCGGACCAGCCGCTTGCGGTCGTCGCGGCTGCGGAAATAGCCCTTAATGCCGAGGTTGGCACCCAACATCAGGATGAGCACTACGACGGCCATGATGTCGCGCTCACCGACGATGGGAGGCGGAAGACCCGCCCCCCGCCCCTCCCTGTGAGGGCGGGGAGTAAATACTTTCTCCCCATCCATTCTGTCATGGGGTCTTTCCCAATCCATTCTGTCACGAGGCCTTTCTGCATCCATTCTGTCATGGGGTCTTTCCCAATCCAATCTGTCATGGGGGGGGCCACCCTTTCTGCCCTGAGTGTAACCACTCCCCTCTCTCACAGGGAGGGGCCGGGGGTGGGTCTTGTGGACCTCTTCGGGACGGTTGTTGCACTGGTACACGGTGAACGCCGCAATGACAACGGCCACGATGGAGAAATAGGCCACGCGCCTGTGTCCATGTATCAGCAGCGGTGCCAGCAGGAAGTTATGCACAAGGAACAGCACCAGATAAATGGCGAACTTGCGCCAGACGAGGAACACCTCCGTCCAGTCGAACACGACAGTAGAGTCGCTCACCGTCCGTACATACAGGCTCAGCAGTGGGGCCGCAAAGAGCATGACCCACACAGCCAAGTATATCAGATTCTCCTGACGCGAAAGGCGACGGGTAGGCGAGCATAGCTCAGGAATTTGCTTCATCCAGTATAATCTTACCATATTCAATAACGCAAAAATCAGGGAAATATTGTTTCAGTGCCAGCCGCCAGGGCCGTCTGTTTGTCTGTTTCTTTCGCAAAAGTAGGAATTGCTCCCGTCCCCTGCAAATCTTTTCAGCGAACCGTCCGGTTCAATCTGCGAAACAGGCGTTATTACAAAGTCTGCCCCTTTTTATGTTTTTTTATACATTTTCGGCGGCTATGTCGCAGAAAATTTGTAACTTTGCACCGCAAACCAACAAACCATTAAGACAATGAAAAAGAATTATATCCAGCCCACCCTATGGGTAGAAAAGATTCAGCAGACCAACATCATTTGTGCCAGCACAGTAACATCAGTAAGCACCAACCTCACTGGTGGCGATGCTTTCAACTACGGCGGTGGCGGCTCCGGCACCGCCCGCGGCCGTAACTTCGACGACTGGGGTGACGATTGGGACGATGAGTAAGCAATAACTAACTTGAATTGGCATTCTGCAAGCAAACAACCATATTACTTTATGAGAAAAAGATTATTGTTAGTACTGGTTCTGATGGCCTTCGGCATGACGGGTGTCTGGGCCGACGAACTGAGCGAGAAGCAAGCGCTGGAACTGGCACAGCAGTTCGTGGCGAGTCATAACCTGAGGAAATCGACACCTACCGTCAAGGAGGCGGGACAGGTGAGCGGCCTCTATGTGTTCAATGTGAGCAACAACGGCGGCTACGTCATCGTGAGCAACGACGACCAGACCGTGCCCATCCTCGGCTTCGGCCAGAGCGGCAACATCGACCTGAACAACCTTCCCGACAACATGCGGGCATGGCTCGAAGGCTATGCCGAGCAGATAGCGTGGGTGAAGAAATATGGGAATAACGGGGCCAAGGGCGGCAATGGAGCTAAGGCACCGAGGCGCGTGGGAACACACTCCACCACTGCCATCGAGCCGCTCATCACAACCCGCTGGAACCAGGGTGCGCCGTATAATAACTTCTGTCCGGAAATTGACGGCGAGAAAACGGTGACGGGCTGCGTGGCCACCACCGTGGCGCAACTCATGTACTATCACTATGTCCACAACAGTTTCGCTGCCACCAGCTCTGCCCTTGAGGGCTATACCATCTCCTCGACGAAGAACAAAGCCAAGGAAACCATCAGTCTGCCCGTTAGCGGTCTCGACGCCACGACGTTCGACTGGACGAACATGACCACTACATACGGCAAGGAATCTACCGATGCTGCGAAAAATGCCGTGGCTAAGTTGATGCAATATTGCGGATCAGCGTTGCAGATGGTGTACGGCCTGAGCGCCAATGGCGGCTCGTCGGCATATAACGAGGCCATTCCTTACGCGCTTAACCACTGCTTTGGCTACGACGGCGGCATCCAGAACTGCTACCGCAAGAACTACAGTTACGCTGCATGGGTGGATCTCATCTACAGCGAACTGGCGGCCAGCCGACCAGTAGCCCTCGGCGGCCAAAGTGCCGGCGGCGGTCACTCGTTCATCTGCGACGGTTACAAGTACGAGAGCGACATAGACTACTTCCACATCAACTGGGGCTGGGGCGGCAACTGCGATGACTATTTCGTGCTCTCCGTGCTGCAGCCGTGGGAGCAGGGTATCGGCGGCTCGTCAACGCTCGATGGTTTCAGCTTCGGTCAGGACGCCATCATCGGCATTCAGAAGCCAACCGCAGGCACTAAGGACTACTGTCTGTCGCTCGAAGGATTGCATCTGGGCGGTGAAGATGCTACCAAGACTAGCAAAACATTCACCCGTGCTAATTCGGAAGAAGCCTTCACCGGCATCAAGCTTTACTACGATGTATGGAACTATCATTATGGCAGCAATGCCTATGACGTAGCCGTGCAACTGGTAGACGGCAGCGGCGAAGTGAAGCATACATTCGGCGGTGCAAGCAACCAAACTCGGAGTTGGAACGGCCACATAGAGGGCATCTACACAGATGGTAATCCAAGCGTACTCAGCATCCCTTCAGGCGTGGCCAAGGGCACGTATTTCATCAAAGTAATGAGCAAGCCCAGCAGTGAGTCGGAGTGGCAGGAGTGCTTCGATGGTGACGCCTATAAGCTGACTGCCGTCATCAGCGACGACGAACTGACCATCAGCGTGCCCATCCCGGCCAACGAACGCCCCGCAAGTGTCACCTTTGCCGTCAGCGGCGAATCCTGTACCGGTGCTGAGCAGACGGTGACCGCCACCGTCACCGGCGGGGAGGGCAACTATTCCGGTGACATCGTCCTGCATGTCAACGGCACGGCCGTCATGGGGCAGATTGCCCAAATTCCGGCGGGCGAGATCGTGAACCTGACCTTCTCCTACATCCCCTCGTTGGTGGGTGACAACACACTCACCCTCAGGACACAAAGAAACGGCGGCAAGCAGATAGAAGGATCTGAAACCATCAGCATCAGCACCCTCGTCATCAACAACAGCACAAACAACACGAGTCTGATTGAGGCGAACGACAACCGTGATGGCAATGTCAAGCTGGCTGGTCGCACCCTCTACAAGGACGGTAAGTGGAACACGCTGTGCCTGCCGTTCGACTTGGACTTGACCCTGGATGGCAGCGTGCTGGCTGGTGCAGAAGCAAGGACGCTCAGCGATGCCAACTTCACCGATGGCGTACTCACATTAAACTTTAGCGACCCTGTCAGCACCATCTCTGCCGGCACACCTTATATCATTCGGTGGAACAAGGCCGACGGCTATGATGCCGCCGACCCCGCCACACGCGACATTACCGACCCGGTGTTCGATGGTGTCAAAATCGCCAAGGACTACAAGGACTTTGTAAGCGATGACGGCAAGGTTAAGTTCCTGGGGCGTTACGCTGCCACGACCTACAAGACTGAGAACAGAAGCACCCTCCTCATGGGCGATGACAACGCCCTCTACTTCCCGCAGCCCGCACTGACCAACCCCGAGCAGGAATACAACGCCGAGACGAACCCTTGGAAGTACCCATCTGTCGGCGCCTGCCGTAGCTACTTCGAGCTGATCGGCATTACCGCCGGAGACCCGGCTTCCCCCGTCCGCGAGTTTGTGTTGAACTTCGGCGACAGCTCCGTGGAGACCACTTCGTTGAGTGAAGAGTTAAGAGTGAAGAGTGAAGAAGGTTTAGCTCGACGGCCCGAAGGGGAAAGTCAATTTGCTACCGCTGCGGAGTGGTACACGCTGGACGGGCGCAAACTCGACGGTAAGCCCACAAAGAAGGGACTGTACATCCGCAACTGCAAAAAGGTCGCGATTAAGTGAGAGAAGATACGAAATAAAAATGGAAGTCAGAAATAATCGATGGATCTTGCTGATGACGGCTCTGATGCTGGCATTCCCCTTTTCGGTGAATGCACGGCAAGAGCGTTTCGTCTTCACGACAGCATGGAAGGCGCAGGCTCAGTTTGCGGGCTATTACGTGGCATACGAGCGCGGATTCTATCGTGAGGCGGGACTGGATGTTGAGGTTCAGCACCCTACACTGAGCAGTTCGGCACTAAACAGGCTGAAATCACAGGAATGCGACGCCGCCATGTTCTCGCTGATGTCGGCCATGGACTTCATATCCCGGGGATTTCAGTTGGTAAACATCTTTCAGGACTCCATGAACAGCAGTAACATGCTTATCTCCCGCTGGGATACCGATCCACTGAAGATGAAAGGCAAGAAGGTAGCCATCTTCAACTCCGACCCCAACTATCTGACCTTCATCATGGACCGTCATGAGCAGATGCACTACGAATGGGTGCCGTTCACCAGCGGCATCAACCTCTTCCTCAGCGGAGCCGTAGACGCTACGATGGTGGTCAGCTATAATGAATACTACCAGCTAATGCAGTCGGGCTTCAAACTAAACGAGGAGAGCATCTACAGATTTGCCGATCACGACTATAACATTCAGGAGACGGGTGTATATGTGAAACGCGAATACTACCAGCAGCGCCGCTCTGCCTGCGAGAAATTTGCCAAGGCCAGCCGCCAGGGATGGGAGTGGGCCGCCAAGCACCCGAAGGAGACACTCGACATTGTGATGAAATACGTGCGCAAGTATAATTCCCCCACCAACCGGGTGATGCAGAAGATGATGCTGGAGGAATGTCTGCGACTGCAAATCAACAAAGACTCAGGCAAGCGGGAATTCCGTGTGCGAGAGGACATGGTGCAGAAGGCCTCCCGCATGATGAAGGAGTGCGGCCTGATAGCCCGCCCCGTATCGTATAAAGAACTGATGGGACTATGAAGAGGCTTGTAAGATATATCCGCAGTTCGCTATCCAGAAGACTGAGCTTCTGGATGGTGATGCTCGTGGCGGCTATATTTACGACAACCCTCACCCTTTGGTTCTCTGAGACACGTGAGGTGGTTCGTGAAGAAGCCTGGAATAAGGCCACGAAGACCATCGAGGGCGCTGTGCTCCACATCGACAACACCCTTCACCGTGCTGAGGTGGCTGCCAACAACATGCTGGTGGTCATTGAGAGCCATCTTGACCAGCCTGACCTCATGTTCGACCTGAGCAGGCAAGTGCTGGAGAGCAATCCTGACTTGACGGGCTGCAGCATCAGTTTCGAGCCTTACTATTTTAAGGAAAAGGGGCGCTACTTCTCTGCTTATTCCTATAATTCAGGCGACTCGATACTGACAGAGCAGGAAGGCACGGACAATTATCAGTACTTCTGCATGGACTGGTATCTGATTCCCAAACTGCTCGACAAACCTTTTTGGATAGAACCATTCTTTGAGGACGCCGAGGAGGGTATTATCGTTAAGGACGTCTTCACCAGCTATAGCCAGCCCATCCACGACAAACAAGGGAAGATTGTAGGCACTTTCTCTGTCGACATCTGCCTCGACTGGTTCTCGTCAACCATTAGCGAGGCCAAGCCCTACCCACATTCCTATAGTGTGATGTTAGGAAAGGGCGGTACTTACCTGGTGCATCCCGATACCACGAAGCTGTTCTACGAGACCATTTTCACTCAGACGATGGAACAGGAAGACTCCGTTATCACCAGCATCGGCGAGGCCATGATAGCCGGCGAGACGGGCCATCGCATAATGAGCATCGGCGGCGAACCCAGCTACGTGTTTTACAAGCCGTTTAAGAACACAGGATGGAGCGTGGCCATCATCTGTCCTGAGCGAGACATCTTCGACTCGTACAACAAGCTGCGCAGTACGACACGCAACATTATGATTGCAGGATTGATGGTGCTGCTTGTATTCTGCCTGGTCATCGTAGACCGTAATCTGCTGCCACTGAAGCGGCTGGCAGGCTTCACCCTACTGACAGCAGACGGTCAATTCTCCGACGAAGTGCCAGACAGCAGCAGGCCTGACGAAATAGGAGAGCTTCAGCGCAGATTCCGAAGAATGCAGCAAGTTCTCAGGCAATACATGGATCAGTTGTATCAGGAAACAGCCATCCTTGAGCTACAGAACCAGGAACTGGCTACAGCCTACGAACACGTGAAAGAAGAGGAACGGGTGAAGAACCTCGTGCTGCATCAGATGTCAGAAGAGATAGAGCGGCCTGTGCAGGGCATCCTGACAGAGGCACGCATCGTCTGTGACTGTCACCACGACCTGACAGAGGAGGATTTCAAACATACCGTCAACGATATGTTGCAGAATACAAACCAGGTAACAACTCTTCTCGACAAGCTGATGAGTGAAGCACAGGTCAATCATGGTAATCAACCAACAGAGAGTGAATAGGGTATGAAAGCAATCATCAAGAAAATCCGGCAGTCTTTGTCCGTCAGGCTCAGCTTTTGTATCCTGATTGTCGTCGTTGTCATCTTTGTCGTGACGATAGGCATCCTCATTCACCGCTCAAAGACATTGATACGTCAGGCAGCCATTGAAGAGACGGAGCAAATGCTCAACAACACAGTTCAGCACCTGATGGGTGTCATGGGCGAGGTGGAGACGGCCACATTCAACACGGACTGGCAGGTGCTTCAGAACCTGCAGCCAGACTCGTTGTATGAATTGTCGGCACGCATCCTGAGAATCAATCCGATACTCAACGGGTGCAGCATCGCCATGATACCCGATTTCTTCCCCAGCGAGGGACGGTATTTCTCGGCCTTCTCATTTAATAACGAAGGACATATTGAGACGGAAAACGAAGGCAGCGACGACTATCCCTACTTCGACATGGACTGGTATCAGGAACCTATCAGGCAGGGCAAGGCCTGTTGGGTAGACCCCTTTCGTGACTACAACCCCGGCGGCATCTACTCTCGCGACGTCATCTCCAGTTTCTGCAAGCCGCTGGTTGACAGCGAAGGGAAGACCATCGGTGTGATATCCGTAGACCTGACACAGCGAATGCTCTCGCAGATTCTTACCCAGGAGTGGCGCTATCCCGATTCCTATTTCATTCTCATCGGTTCCAAGGGAACGCTTATCGCAGCAAGCAATGAGAAAGCAAAGATTGATGATCTGGAACGTACCGACTGTCTTGTACTACAACAGCCACTGGGTGAATCCGGCTGGCGACTGGCCATTGTATGTCCTGAGGCAGGTATCTTCAAGAGCTACAACAACATCATCATTATCATCTGCTGCATCATCGTATTCGGTCTGCTGTTGATGATTGCACTCTGTTACTACATTGTACATAAGTCCATAGAACCCGTTGTCATGCTGGCCAAACAGACCGAAGACATTGCCGAAGGACATTTTGACCGTCAGATAGCCCCAAGTAGTCGAATTGACGAGGTAGGCAAGCTGCAGAACTGTTTCCACACCATGCAGCAGTCGATAGCGAGCAACGTGGCTGAGCTTGAAGAAATATGCAGAAAGACAGAGCAGAAGAACGACGAACTGATGGTTGCCACCACTTTAGCGGAAGAATCGGACCGCAAGAAGACCGCGTTTATTCAGGATATGTTCCACCAGATACGTACTCCACTCAACATTATCAGTGGTTTTACCCAAGTGCTGCGAGATAGTCACAGCTTCATGGAAGAGTCTGATATAGACTCCGTGACGCGTGACATCAAGCTGAAAGGTCATACCATCAGCAATATCATTGACAACTGGAAGATGACACTGGAGCTGGAACAAACCAGCAACGTCACGATGACAGATGTGGTTGACTGCAATGAACTATGTATGGAGGTGGCACGTAACGTCTTGATGCGACAGCCAGACAAAGTAAAGCTGTTCGTAGATACCGCAGACGACGTGAACGTGGTCACCACCAACAAAGCATACCTGAAGAAGATTATGAGCGAACTGCTGCACAACGCCAACAAATATACCCTTGAGGGTCACATCACCATCGGTTCTAAGAGAATAGACGATGACAGCATCTGCTTATACGTTGCCGACAGCGGCCCAGGTATTCCCAAGGCTGCCCATGAGCGCATCTTCAGCCAGTTTACGAAACTCAATGATTTCAACGAGGGACTTGGCATGGGACTCTACCTGTGTCGCCAACTCGCCTTGCGCCTTGGAGGCACCCTCGAAATAGATCCCTCATACGTTAACGGAACCCGTATGGTATTGACATTACACGCACAAAAGCCATCTGCAGTATGAAGAAACTTACACTTTTTTTCTCATTCATCGTCGTGGTCACCATAGCCGTCATGAGTTGTGAACCGGCACGTAAACTCCGCGGCGTTACCGATGAGAATCAGCGCACACATGTTGATTCCGTCATCTTCGCCATGTTCGACACCCGCGACATACCTCGTACACTTGCCGTTATAGACAGCCTGGAAAAGAAAGGCGAACTGTCTCAGACCAGGAGTATCTTCTATCGCACCATCTCATACAACAATCGTGGTTCTTACCATTTGTCGTTGAATCTCTATTACCAACTGCCCAACATCGATGTCAACGCGCTCGACGACCAGGGCGATTACGAGTGCTACGTCTATACCTGTAAGGACTATCTGCGCCTGCTCTGCCACATGAAGCGCTACGACGAGGCACTCCGCACGGCCTTCGCCTTCGACAAGAAGCTAAGGGAAGCCGGCGACGACAATTTTACCCGACTGCACGATATTGCAGAAATGATTGGCGAGTGCCACTTGTATTTAGGACAAACCAGAGAGGCCGAACGCAATTTTCAGGATGCGCTGAACAATATCCATGACATGCTGAAGATACACCATGCCCCTCTTGACTTCCGTGAGTGTCAGCATACCATGAAATCCGTGGCTATGGCCTATATCCAGGCAGGCTTCTATAGTAAGGCCGTTCCATGGCTGGAAAGGCAAGACTCTCTATTCACCATTGCCAGCAACCGCTCTGACCGCGATACTATCTATATCGACGAAATGAAGGCAGACATCTGCTATTGTAGGATTCTACTGGAGCATAAACGCGGAGGGACGATAGCAGCAGAGCGTGCCTATAGGGATTATCTCTCTACGCGCACGTCGAAAAAGCTGGGTCACATTATCAACAGTACAGAATATCTGATGATGACCCACCGTTATAGTGAAGCCGCCGACAACTATAAGCTGTTGGACAACTATATGCAGGCAAGTGCCTTCGACATTGACCTTGAGAACATCGGACGCTATCTGCTGCCCAAATACCGTGCCAACCTGTTAGCCGGGCGTAAGGATTCTGCACTCAGAGTAGCCACTCAGATAGCCGAAGCCTATGACTCTGCACTGATTCGTCAGAAGAACAGCGATGCCCTGTTGCAGGCCACCGCCTATGAAACAGAGGCCAAGGAGTGGCAGATAGCGGAACAGAAGGCAGAACTCACGCAACGCTGGCTAATAGGAATATGTATTTTCTTGTTGCTCGTCATCATCGTTCTTACCATCTATTCTTTCCGCAAATAGAACCGCAATACTCTCCCATCATCAATTAACAACACCAGAAAAATTCATAATAACGCCTCAGATTTATCAATCAATGCATTTGTTTTAATAAACAACGTCTTTGTTTTTTCAAACAATGACATCGTTTTAACTTTAGGACAGTGACGAAGACTACACCTTTGCACCAAAAATAAATTTTTAATGATGAAAAAGATTTTTTTTATGCTGCTTTCGGTCATATTGGTGAGCAGCTGTACCGAAAAGAAAGAGCAGAACGCCAAGGCTCCTACGAGAGTGACAACAGAAGTGGTATCTACAGCCATGAACGCGAGTGGTCAGACGTATGTAGGTATTGTTGAGGAACGTGAGGCGACGGCTGTGAGTTTTACTGGCATGGGTGTGGTAAAACGAGTGCTGGTCAGCGACGGGCAAGCCGTCGCTCGCGGACAGTTGATTGCCGAGATGGACGACACGCAGGCGCGCAATCTGCTGAGTGGTGCCGAGGCGCAGATGACACAGGCCAACGATGCCTTAGCACGCTACAAGATGCTGCACGACGCAGGTTCGCTGCCTGAGGTGCAATGGGTGGAGATTCAGAGCAAGGTGGCCCAGGCCAAGTCGCAACTGGAGGTAGCGAAGAAAAATCTGGCCGATTGCCGCCTCGTGGCCCCTGTAAGCGGCATCGTAGGCAAGCGCTTGGTGGGTGCGGGCGAGACCGCCCTACCCTCGCAGGCGGTAATCAGCATTCTCGATATATCAAGCGTAAAGGTAAAAGTGGCTATCCCCGAGGCCGAAATCAGTGGCATTGGTGCTAACACCACGTCAATGATTAAGGTGGAGGCTGTGGATGGCAGTTTTACTGGTGGCCAAATAGAGAAAGGTGTACAGGCCGATGCGCTCACACATACTTACGATATCCGTATCCATGTGGCAAATGGCGAGCGCAAGTTGCTGCCTGGTATGGTGGCATCAGTTCAGTTTGTCGCTGTGGCACAGCGACAGGCACAACTGCTGTCTGTGCCTGTAACGGCGGTGCAGCGTAAGGCCGATGGCAGCCTGTTTGTTTGGACGGTGGGCAAGGACAGCACGGCGCATCGCTCGGCAGTAACTACAGGCGAAACTATGGGCAACCGCATTGTAGTGGCTACTGGCATCAGCGAGGGTGACCGCATAGTTACAGAGGGTTATCAGAAACTGAGTGAAGGAACGAAGGTGGTTTTTTAAAATGAAACAGATGAACTGGCTCCGATGGCCTTTGGAGCATTACTCGATATCATTGCTCATCGTAGGCATACTGTTTGTGATGGGCATCTATGGCATGTATATCATGCCTAAGGACGAATTCCCCCACGCCACCATCCGTCAGGGTGTGGTGGTGGCGGTCTATCCAGGTGCCACCAGCGAAGAGGTTGAACAGCAGGTGGCCCGTCCGCTGGAGCGTTACCTCTTTACTTACGGCGAGGTGAACCGTGTAAAAACCACCACACAGAGTCAGAACGGCATGTGTATCGTGATGGTGAAACTGAACGATGATGTGAACAACAAGGACGAGGTGTGGAGCAAAATCAAACACGGACTGAACGGCTTTAAGGCGCAATTACCAAGTGGCGTGCTGGCCATCGTGGTGAACGATGACTTCGGCAATACCTCGGCCCTGCTTATCGCTATCGAGAGCGACCAGCGCAGCTATCGCGAACTCAAGCAGTATAGCGACGATCTGAGCGACCGATTGCGTCGCATACCGTCGGTAGCGAATGTAAAACTGTTCGGAGAACAGAAAGAGCAGATCAGTCTTTATATCGACCGTCAGCGCCTGCAGGCCTACGGTATTGGTCAGCAGATGCTATTCTCGCGACTGCAGGCTCAGGGCATCACCACGATGAGTGGCTCGATTAGCGACGATGACCAACAGGTGCCTATCCATGTGGAGGTTCAGGAGAACAGCGAGGAGGAGATTGCCAACCAGATTATCTTCAGTGACCCCGTGACGGGTAAGGTGGCCCGTGTTCGCGACGTGGCCCGGGTGGTGCGCGAATACGAGCCCGTGTCGAGCCGTATCGAGCAGGACGGACACCCCTGTGTGCTGCTCTCGATGGAGATGACACCCGGTAATAACGTGGTGCAGTACGGACAGCAGGTGGATAAGGTGCTGAACGATTTCCGCCAGAACGAATTGCCTGAGGATGTGAAGGTGACCCGCATTGCCGACAAGCCCAAAGTGGTGGCGATGAGTGTGAGCGACTTCCTGCGCGACCTGCTGATATCGATGCTGATCATTATCCTGGTGATGATGGTGTTGTTCCCCATCCGTTCGGCCATCGTGGCGGCCATCACGATCCCGCTCAGCACCTTTGTCAGTGTGGCGGTGATGTATATGATGGGCATCGAACTGAACATCGTGACGCTGGCGGCACTGATTGTGGTGCTGGGAATGATTGTAGATAACTCAATTGTGGTCATCGACGGCTATCTGGAATACTTAGGTAAAGGTTTCAAACCCTTTGATGCAGCCATCGAGTCGGCGCGCCAATATTTTATGCCGATGCTGCTGGCTACCATCTGTATCTGCGCCATCTTCTATCCGTTCTTGATTACGATGAAGGGCATGTTCCACGACTGTTTAGAGGACTTCCCCGTAACCATTACCATCAACCTGATGGTGTCGCTGGTGTTGGCGGTGACTGTGATTCCGTTCTTGGAAACAAAGCTCATTAAGAGACCCACCCCCAGCCCCGGGGCCGGGGGTGGGTCTGCCATTACCAAATGGGTGCAGCGTACCTACGATAAGGTGCTGGATTGGACCTTTGCTCATCCTTGGCTGACAATCTATGGTGGCATCGGCGTCATCCTGCTTTCGACGCTCATTGCACCCACGCTGAAGATACGTCTGTTCCCATACGCCGACCGCGACCAGTTTGCGGTGGAGATTTACCTGCCAGACGGCAAGGGGCTGGCCGAGACGGAGGTGATTGCCGATTCGGTGCAGCATGTGTTGGCAAAGGATGAACGCATCACGGGTATCACTGGCTTTATTGGCTGTTCGTCGCCACGATTCATGGATGCCTACGCGCCGCAGATGGCAGGCAACAACTATGCACAGTTTATCGTGAACACCAAGAACGATAAGGCTACGCTCGACCTGCTGGCAAAGTATCAGCCACAGCTCAGCGAGGCATTCCCCAATGCATACGTGAAGTTCAAGCGCTTGGACTATCTGGAGGTGAACGAACTGGAGTATCGCTTCTATGGCGACAATCTCGACTCGCTGCATGTAGTGGCCGAACGGTTGATGGAGCGTATGCGAAAAATGCCGGAACTGGAGTGGGTGCATACCGACTACTTCCAACCTTATCCTATCATCAACGTCGAACTCGATCCTGTAACATCGGCACAGTTGGGTATTACGCGTACTACGGCGCAGTTAGCCTTGAGTGCTACGTCGAGCGACCTGCGTGTGGGACAGATTTGGGAGGATAACTATGAGCTGCCTATCGTCGTAAAGGACGATACCGATATGACCTTCTCGGATGTGGCTAACTTAGGCATCGCATCGCCTGCATCGATGGTATCGGGCGGTCTGCGCAGCACCAATTCCACCGTTCCTTTGCGCCAGATAGCCAAGGTGCAACCTAAATGGTGCGAGAGCCGTATCATGCATCGTGGTGGTGAACGCTGTATCACGGTGACGGCCCAGTTTGCGCAGGGTGTGTTTACGGCACCTGTTGAGAAAGAGATTGCTCGCATCATGAACCATGAGATTCAGCTGCCACAGGGCGTTCGCACTGAGGTGGGTGGCGAGATTGAATACGGTGACGAGGCGCTACCGCAGATTTATGGTGGTATCATCATTGCGATGATTATTGTGTTCTTCTTCCTGCTGTTCAACTTCAAGAAGTACGGCATCACCACCGTCTGTATGGTGGCGTTAGGACTGATGACGCCAGGTGCGTTGATAGGTCTCGGAATGATGGACCGTGCCTTGGGTCTTACCTCTATCTTCGGACTCATCACGCTGATGGGAATGATTATGCGTAACGAGATTCTCATCTTCGAGCATGCCAACAACGTTTTAAGTGAAGAGTTAAGAGTGAAGAGTGAAGAATTTGCTTCCGCCATGCCTAC
>JAFYDA010000123.1 GCA_017545045.1 Prevotella sp.
GCCTGCTGTTCAATGAAAAATAATTCCCTGCGAGCGGATTGCAAATCCGCTCGAACAGACAACACCAAACTCGTCGGAGTTCTTGTTCCTCTTCGATACGCAAGCGAACAAGTTCGAGCGCGACTCCCCGACGGGCTACAAGAAGAAAAGAAATAAATAAAGTTCGCGTACGCGAAGAGGCCGGTGCCTATTGAGACGCAAAGAAAGAATCGAGACATGAGTAAGAAAGAAATGCTCAAACTGTTTGAGGACAGGAAGGTTCGCACCGTCTGGGACGACGAAACCGAGAAATGGTATTTCTCGATAGTGGATGTCGTCGCCGTACTCAACGACAGTGACTATCAGACTGCCCGCAAGTACTGGAAGGTGCTCAAAGGCAGACTGAAAAAGGAAGGCTATGAGTTGGTAACAAATTGTTACCAACTGAAAATGGTATCTCCAATAGATGGTAAACGTTATAATACTGACGTTGCAGACACCGAGCAGCTCTTCCGCATCATCCAGTCCGTGCCCTCTCCGAAGGCCGAGCCGTTCAAGCAGTGGATGGCACAGGTGGCTGCCGAGCGCCTTGACCAGCTTCAGGACCCGGAACTCTCCATCGAGCAGGCCGTGGCCGACTATCGCCGACTGGGCTACAGCGAAAGTTGGATTAACCAACGTGGCCAAAGCTGCCCGCACCCAGTTAGAGTCGCAACTCGGCCACTCCGTTGTCACCTCCCTCAACGCCCAAAATTATTTCAAGAGTATAGAACAGAAAGACTCACGGCAGATTGAACAATGAACATCGAAAAACAAACATATAAGAATTAACATAAAAACTAATGAAATCATGAAAAAGTATTTTCTTTTCGCAACTGCCCTCGCAGCGTTGGCCAGTTGCACCAGCGAGGATTTCGTAGGCGACGAGGCCCTGCGCGCGGCAAATGAGAATGGCAATAACGCCATAGTATTCAGCTCGGGCCTGAACACCACGACACGTGCCACAAAGACTGGGTCGGCTGCTGCAACAGATCTGAACAACCAGTTCGTGTTCGCAGGAACGAAGGGCCTCCCGGCAGGCGATCCCCCAGTTATTGATAATTTCGTCTTCGACCAGTATGTGGCCAATTATGTGGATGGCTCTGCCCACAGTACCGAGTCGAACAGCAGCGGATGGGAGTATGTGAGCTACACTCCGGCAAGCACAACATCTTTAGGTCCAGGTGCCGAACAAAGCATCAAGTACTGGGACTACAGTACTACGCAGTATGACTTTGCAGCATACTCGTTAGGAGTTGGTGTGGACGATGACGATGATAATACCACTCCAAATGTTTTTGCAACAGCTACAGCCATTGACAAGAACACAAAGTCGTATACTATTACTGGTACTGCTGACATGCTGAAGTCCTGCTACATCTCCGACCTCGTGACGGCTTACAATCGCGATGGCGTGAGCGATTACGGTCAGGTCGTTCAGTTCTCATTCCGCTCATTGGCAGCAAAGATCCGTCTCGCTTTCTACGAGACCATCCCCGGCTACTCTGTTAAGGATGTGAAGTTCTACACAGCCGCTTCTCCAACAGCTCTTGCTACTGATGGCACTGAGAACGACCCCACCCTGTTCGCATCTTCTGCTGTGCTGCCTTCTGGAAGTGGCACCATGACCGTTACCTTCCCCACTACGGGATGGAGCAACAAGTCTGCAACCGACTACAACAAGGCACACGTCGCCTTTACCGCTACAAGCGATGCTACCGGCCTCTCTTCCACACTCGTCCTGGAAGATCTTGCAAACCTTGCTGCCGCTGAGAAGAAAGAAGCTGCTGGCAACTATTATCTTGGTCGCGCTTCGAATGCTGCTACATACGCTGGTGGCCTTGTTAGCGGTGCTGGCAAGTATTACACCGTGCTGCCCTACGAGATGGGTGCCAATCTCACGCTGCGCATCAAGTACACGCTCGTTTCTCTTGACAACTCCAGCGAGACTATTGTCGTGGACAATGCTACGGCCGTGATTCCTGCTGAGTTGGCAAAATGGAGTCCAAACTATGCCTACACCTATATCTTCAAGCTCTCAGACTTGACCAATGGCGCAACAGGTTTTGGTCCTGATGGCACTACGCCAGTTTATGGCTTGACCCCCATCACCCTCGACGCTGTTGTCGTGGATAGCGAGGACGGTGTGCAGGAGACCATCACAACTGTTTCAACACCGAGCATCACAACATACGCAGAGGGCAAGGTTGTTACTGCCAACAACGAGTATAAGACGGATATTCCTATCTATATTGTGGTGAACAATGGAACAAGCAATGTGTCACTGACCCCGGGTGACGATGCCAATCTCTATACTGTTACTCAGTCGAATACTAAGTCATCGGGTGACGAAGGCTATTACGCTTCAGCTGCACAGACCATCACTGAGGAAACGGTGGCCAACGCCTTGAAAAATGGAACTGGAAGTGGAAGCCCAACAAACACATGGACTGTTGTCGATGCTAACAACTGGAATATGGTAGTCACTACGGCCTCTGTGCCTACGCTGTCCGCAGTCTCCTCGATTGCCGCCGATGACTCTCCCACGGGTAATGCCATCACTGTCAATGGTGCCAAGTTCACTCCGACAGTAGCAGGCACGTATGTGTTCCAGTATGTGAAGACGGCTGCCGTCGCAGCAGTGTATACAGGATCTGTTCCTGCTAATGGAGCCTCTCTTGACGGATATTTCGTTAGGTCTGGTGAGGAAGGTAATTACACGTACAATCCTTGCGCTGCTAACACAACAGGTGACGGCTCAACTACCTATTACAGCATAACCACTCCTGCCACGCCCGCCGAGTACATATACAAGGTCATCAAGGTGGTTGATTAGTAGAAGGTGACGCTTTCCAGCGTCACGACAGTAGCTTTGCAACGCTTGGATGCGTTGCCCCCTAAGCCCACGCGGGGTTCGACTCCCCGGTGGGCTACCAAAGAAAGACAGAGAGAACGTGCGCGAAAGAGGCCGGGCCTCTGAACGATAAACTGAGAAGAAAAAGCAATGAGCGAATACAGCATACCGCAGCCATGGAATGAGGTTTCTGGAGCCAATGGGGCCTCTGGAGCCAATGAGGCTTCTGGGGCTAATGGGACTTCTAAGATCACTGGGACGCAGCAGTCTCAGCAGTCTCAGGAGATTCCCGGGATGATCGGGCAACTGGGGCGACTGGGAGGACTGTGGCAACTGGGACGACTGGGAATTTTAGGACTGGTGGGGGCTATTGCTATTATGGGATGTGGTGATTCTGCCAGCGATGTCTTTGTGTCTGATTCTCAGCATGGCGAGGAAATAGGCATACCTATCGCCTTCTCTGGCAACATGGAGGAGGAGAAGTCTGTCACGCGTGCCGGTCTCGAGGACAAAGGGCAACATTTGTTCACCGTTTATGGCTATAAGAATACTTCCTACGATGATGCGACAGACAGCTACACTGAATACCAGACCGTATTCCCTGGCTACACCGTGAACTGGGCGGCCAACACCTCGGGTTCCTCGACCACCAACAGCGACGGCTGGGAGTATGCTGGTCAGGAACTGGTGGGTCAGGATGAGCAGACGGTGAAATACTGGGACTGGTCGGCAAAGGCATACCGCTTCTTCGGAGTGACGAACCCCTACAACAAGCTTGATGTCACAGAGGCAGACGGAGCCATTAAGCTGAAATTCAGTATCGATCTCAGGGATGGCATTGATGATGTGCCCTATTACAGCCACCTGTGGTTCAGCAACAACAATTTTGAAGACTATCCTACTCGCAAATATGGCGATCCGGTAGAGCTGGAGTTCCTCAAGCCTATGTGTCAGGTGCGCATCATGTTCATTTACGAGGATCCTGCAAACAACAGGATAAATACTCCGCTTGATGAAATCAGCTTCCACCGCTCAGACGGTGTCACCATCAAGCAGAATGGCCATGTGACCATCACCTACCCCCTGACAGGAACAGAAACGACAGAGACCTTCTCTGACACGAACGCCTCGGGAATTGACGGATTCAAGCGGGATTTTAGAGAGGATGAGCCCACCACAACAGAAGAAAACGAAAAAGACCATTTCTGGTATCACGTGCTCCCCTGTATTGGTCAGGGATCCTTTACCCTTGACGTCCTCGTCGACGGCGACCCGAAAACAGCCGTCGTGCCTGCTGAGTTCATGGACTGGAAGCCAGGCTACAACTATACCTATATATTCAAGATACACGTGGATGGCAGCGTGTCTATCGATGCCGTGCAGTCGGCGTTCACGGGGTGGACGGTAACGTCGAAGGAATATACGGTGCACAACTGGTGATGCGCTTCGTTGCGCTGCGCTAATGAATAAAGAAATGAATAAAGAATAATGAATAAAGAATAATGAATAGACGCAATCTGATGAAACAGACGAAAACATATAATTACTTTTCGGTATGTGTGCCAAGGTTCTTGTCACACTCCCTGCGGTGTTCGCTGGGTTTGTCGTTTGCTCTTTATTCATTATTATTTAGCGCAGCGCTGCTGACCGGCTGTTCTGATGATTCAGAACAAGAGAAGGGATGGCAGACCATCACCTTCGAGGCACAGCCCAGTACCACAGCGTTTGAGGAAGAAGACGATAGTGAGGAAAGCCGTTCTTTTGACTCCACTACCCGTTCTTGGACTCCCCCAACGGGCTATTACCTCTACGACAACCCCGATGACGATGACTACACCCTCAATAAGGTTTACCGTCTGTTTGAGGAGCAGAAGAATATGTTCTACAAATCCATTGATGCGTTCTTTACCCGTGACGGTAAGGAGACTTTGAATGGAACCTTCTCTTATAAGACAAGTGAACATCATTGGCGCCTGAACATGGATATACCGGAAACTGGTGTCTACTACGTCTATGGTTATATCCCCAAGGAGGTGGCCACCAGTGCCAGCATCACCGGCAACAGCAGCTACAGCAACGGTGCCGTGCTGACTATCAATGGCATCAAGACCGTCACTCACAGTGACGTGAGCGTCATCGTAGGAGCCAAAGATGGCCCTTCTGATAGTAATGACAATGGCCTGACCACTGGCCAGTTCACGGTTAATGCCAAACAAGTGCAGATAGGTGCTGAGACAGGGAATCACAACTACATCTATCTGCTCTTCGACCACCTCTATTCCGCCTTGGCTTTCAACTTCAAGATTGATCCTACCTACAACGAGCTGCGGACCATCAAAGTGCGCAAGTTAGAGCTGATAGGCTATTTAAATGCCCAAGAAAGGAATATCCCGGCGAGATACAACGTTGAGGTCAGGCTGAAGGGTAATACCGACGGTGCTTCTCCAATTAAAAGCGTGACTTTCACGGCTGACCCTACGAGCGGCAACCTCGCCTTTGAGCCCATCTACGAAGGTGAGGGAGTAACGCTCGACCCCGACGATCCAACTCCTTTCATGGGGTGCTTCGTGCCGGGACAGAACACTTACTTCAAACTGCGCACCACCTACGACGTCTACGACAAGAATCAAAAGATAGAAAACGGAACTCCCGTAGTCGATTCCAACGGCGAACCCGTCTATAACCTTATCCGCGAGGGATGTGAAGCCGAGAACAAAATCAACCTCAACTCGTTGTTCTCTACAACGGGTTCCCTTCGCGGGCAGATGTTCCAGATAACCATCAAGGTGGTTCCCACCTATCTCTACGTGCTCTCCGAGCCTGACCTGGACAATCCGACGATAAGAGTTGAGAATTGAGAGTTGAGAATTGAGAGTTGAGAATTGAGAGTTGACAATTGAGAATTGAAGATTATGATGACAGATATGCTACATAACATAACGGCAGGCAGATGGCAGAAGCGTTTGCTGCTGGCTTTATCATTTTTCATTTTTCATTTATCATTTAGCGTAGCGCAGACCATCACCATCGGCGGCAATGTCTATGGCGGCGGCAAGTCTGGCAACTTGTCGGGCAGCACTAAGGTCACCATACTTGCTGGCGACCTGAACGAAGTGTACGGTGGCGCACAGATGGCTAAAATTGGTGGCCAAACTTTCGTACATATCGATGGTGAACATGCCAGCGACGACATCTTCATTGTCAATGTTTATGGTGGCAATGATATATCAGGAACGATTGGGGAGGGGAGTGTTGCAACGACAGTCCCGGAAGAACTGGAGAACATTAGAGATTTAACTGACCCTACTCAAAAAAACGACAAGACCAAGAACACCATCACAAATACCACTAAATCCTTTATTCGCACCACTGCCTGCCCTGACACGGAGACATTTACAATTGAAGGCGTTACTGTGAAAGGTGACTCCAAGATGCTTGTGGTAGGCAGCCTTTTTGGCGGCAGCAACGGTGACTATGACTATAACTCGCAAAAACTGAGTGACAATACCGACAATCCTTATTATGGTTTGGCAGTTCCTGAATTATCCTCAACCTATCTGGAAATCAAGGGTGGTTGTATCGCCCATGTCTACGGCGGCGGTAACAATGCCACGGTGAACGATTCCACTTTAATCCATATCGAAAACGGAAGTTGCGATTTGCAGAGTACGGCAGCCCTCTATGCCTACAATAAGGCAGAAACGAAGCCAAGCACTTTAGCACAGCTTAAGGAAATCGTAAAGCCAGTAATAGCAGGTTTCCAGTCGAAGGTGACAATGGCCACCTTCCAGAGCAACCTCAACAGCTGGGCCTTCAACCATGCCCGTGTGTTTGGTGGCAACAACAAGGCCCCGATGTACATCATGCCAAGCTGGAACCTGCAGAAGGGCATCATCCGCGACCTCTTCTCAGGAGGTAACGAAGGTTCCATGCTCAGTGAAAGCGGCCTGCTGTTGGAGATTGACCCGGCAGTTGACCCAGAGACAGGCACCAAGGACAAACTGGAAATTGTCAATGTCTACGGCGGTTGTCGCAGGGCCGACGTGCGTCCTATGAAGTTGGTGGACGGTGCTTACCAAGAAGTGGCGGCTGTTTTGACCAAAGGCAACTATAAGTTCCCCAAAGGCTTGGCGGCCCGCACGCTGGTACGTGGCGGCAAGATTCACAATGTCTATGGCGGTAACGACATCTCAGGCGATGTGGTAGGAGGAAATGCCGTGGGTATCTACTCCGACATCCTTGGCGATGTCTATGGTGGCGGCAACGGCTCGTATGCCTATACCGACAATGCCACTCTGGGAACGATAACTGAGTATAAGGATTTCTACTACAACCCTGGCAGCAACTCCGTTGCAGCGCTCAATGAATTCCGCCCCAATGCCGAGCAGGTGTCCATCCGCTTGGCGGGAACAGAAGAAAATCCTATCACCATCTGGGGTTCGGTATATGTCGGTGGAAACAGTGCCACGCTGAAAAAGGATAATGCGAAAGTCGGCAATCCCGACTACCCCAAATATCCCTTGGTGGAGCTGAAGATCGGCTCCTACGTCACGGCCAACAATGTGTTCCTCGGCAACAATGGCGAGAACATGATTGACAGTAAAGCCGACGGTGTCTTGGCGATATATGCGAGAACTACCAATTTGGTACCCAGCGATTACGATTACACCACCCTTGACTTGACCGATAAAGATGTCTTTGCCGAATACATGAAGGGCTGCGCCATGGACATGATTCCTAACGTGGTGTTCGACAATTCGAGTATCGATCCGGCAGATTATAAAGACTATACCAGCAAGTTCGGCTCGTTCTATTGCGGTGGCAATGTGGGCAGCATGATTGGCGATGGCCTCACGAAGATTGACTTCGACAAGGAAGTGGTCATCTTCGACAAGTTCGTGGGTGGTTGCAACAACGCCAATGTGGATGAGCAAACTATCGACGTTACGGAGGGTGAGACAACAACTAAGAAGAAGCTTAACGCCAGATACGAAGGCGGTGTCACCGGCACATACGACGACGAAACAGGCAACAAGATTGAGCTCAACCTTAGCGGACTGCGGATTGAGCCGAGGCGGTGGATAGATGAAAATAACAAGAAGTTAGGCTTGGAGTGGAATACCTATGTTAATGACGTGAAAGATGTCATTGCCCCAAAAGCTGTCGGCTCCTCTTCAACGGAAAGCCCTGCTTCAACAGGAACATCTTCATCAGACGACCTTGCCCGCCGCTTCCAGGGTGGCAACATCTACGGCGGCTGCTATTCGAGCGGTCGTGTGAACGGCAATGTGGTCATCAATCTCAATGGTACGATTGTTAAACACGACGTGCTCTTCGACGTGGTGCAGGAAGACGACAATGGCGAAGCGGTCTATTACAATAATGATAATTACAAAATCACCAAGCGCAACACGGGTGTCATTATTGGCCAGCAGGGTATGGACGTACTTGGCAAATCGCTCAACGTCTTTGGCGGTGGTAAGGGTAAGGATACCGAAATATGGGGCTCGACCACCATCAACCTCAATGCCGGCTACACCTTCCAGATATTCGGCGGCAGTGAAGAGGGCGTCATAGGAAAGTCGCTTGAAGACCAGAACGAGACCATCATCGAAGACGGTGAGGGCACGACGAAAAACTACGACTACGTGTTCAACGGCAAGCACTACGCCTACTCCCCGGCCTACAGCTGCTACGTCAACCTGAAGGGTGACTTTGCTGGTGTGACCAAGACGAGCACGGAAAACAGTCCCTTGATGGCCGACTGTGAGTTCATGTATGGCGGTGGTTTCTTCGGTCCCATCTGTGGCAACACCATCATCAACATGGGCAAGGGCCGCGTCTTCAACAGCTTCGCCGGCTCGTGTATGGCCGATATTCTAGGTCATACCGAGACCTACATTGGACGCATGGTGAAGGATGAATACCAAAACAAAATGGGTCTGTTAGGCAGTACGGAAGGTGGTCTCGATAACGACATGTACTACGAGGAGGGCTTCCCCTGGGTGCGCGACATCACCTACGGTGGCAACGACTTGGGTGGAAAAATCTTAGGCACAAAGGACTTCAAGCACCGTGTGCGCAGTGAAGTCTCAGGCAAGGTGTACAATCCAGACCACCAAGCCAGTGCCGACGTGCTGACGGCCTCTGCCTATACAGAGTATCTGCAGGGACGTGCCGACGGCATCTTCGGTGGCTGCTACGGTACCTATGACTATACGGAGCCGAGGTTCAGCGAATTCTTTAACGCCAACGGAACGGCTAAGACAGGCTACAGCAAGCCCCGCATGGACAACGCCTTTGTGAACTTCCGCCCCACCTACACGGCGGTAAACAACGAGGTGGGCCATGTCTATGGTGCTGGTCAGGGCTATTCTGGCGAGGCGGAGCGCGACGTGCTGCAGGACCGCAGTTACATCCTCATCGACGTCCCGCAGGACATGACCTATTATAAGAAGACGGAGGTCTTCGGTGCCGGTGCCTGGGGAGGTGTGGGCATGAGAGAATATCTCCCGTCTAAGGCGAGCCCCACTCCTGAAGACATTGCCGAGCTCGATAAGAACTCTGCCATCATCGACCTGGTGCGTGGTCAGATAGGTGCTGCCTACGGTGGCAGCTACAAGGAGGGCGTCACCCGCCGCTCAGTGGTCAACGTGCCGAGTGGCTCCACCATCGTGATGGGTAGCATCTTCGGAGGTGCATACGGCACTGACACTTATCTGCCCTGCGATGTCTATGAGGCCAATGTCAACTTCAATAGCAGCACAGCCAAACTCATCCACGACCCAGGGTACAGCGAGGTTTATCAGGGTAACATCTATGGCGGCAACAACAACGAGCGCCGCACGTTCTACGGACGCATCAACATCGACGTGCCTGTCGTCCAGGACAAGGTGATTCAATACGACAATGAAATCGATGGTTGGAAGAAGGGTGCCATATTGACAACCAAAGCCACGGTCTTCGGTGCCGGTCGAGGTAAGAACACCTGGTCGGAATATACCGAGGTGAACCTGAAAAGCGGCGCAGAAATCTATGAGGTCTATGGCGGCGGACAGGACGGAAAGGTATACAATGCGGAGAGTGTCACTAAATTCATGAGTTATCCCGCAGCCAGCGTTAAACCTACGGAAGAGAAGGACTATTATGACATTTACAAGGATTACTCTGATGAAGACTGGGCTACGGTATGGGCCAATGCCTGGAAAATAGGTTCTGGCTATGACCCTGCCTCTGGAACAGCCTACTGGGAGAGCACCAATACGAACCTTGCCAATCTTTTGGTACGTGTGGCCGAGGTGGACGACCGCGATTTCATCACCCTCACCGCTGCAGACCTGGCTTTAGTACAAAACAGGTATAACACCAATGTCATCATCAACCGTGGAGCCACGGTGAACAACTATGCATACGGCGGTGGGCTCGGTTCTAATGCCGTGGTGTCGGGCACCACCTATATTGCCCTGCTTGGCGGCACAGTGAAGAAAGACATCTATGCCGCCGGTACGAGCGGCGCCGTTCAGGATGCTACAGAAACGGGTAACTATGCCAGCGGGAACCGTGCCGGCTTCATGGCCAGTGCCAATGCCTACGTTGAGGGTGGCATCGTGCGCAATGTCTATGGCGGTGGCTGGGAAGGCGATGTGGGCAAGCACCAGGCCGGAACATTCAACGGGCAGCCGTTCCCCGTTGCCGGTCGCTTTGATACCGATGTCCTTGCTGAGACCCATGTGGTCATCGGCAAGCTTGGCGGCACCAGCCTTTACAACGGCATCCCTGCCATCTCGCGCAACGTTTACGGCGGCGGTGAGGGTGGTCCTGTCTATGGCTCTTCATACGTGAAAATCCACAACGGCTACATAGGCTATGTCTATAATCCTGATGGTACCGACGACCCGGAGACCGACATTGACGAGCACTATGAGGAGAAGATTCACGACGAGACATGGGAAGACGGCGTTGGTCTCAACCGTCTGCTTGACAGCGGCTGCGTCTTCGGTGCCGGCTACGTCGACAACAGCAATGTCGACTTCACCAACGTCTATCTCTATGGCGGCTATATCCGCAACAGCGTCTTCGGTGGTGGCGAGATTGCTGCCGTGGGGCGTGGAAAGATAGAGCTGGGAGGCGAAGAGAACTCTGAGCGCCAGCTGAAAGCCATCTTCAAGGGCGGCAAGACGATGGTCGAGATGTACGACGGTACGGTGAAGCGCAATGTGTTTGCCGGTGGACGAGGCTACAACAACCTGGGCCAGCAGGGTAAGCTATACTCCGACGGCTATGTCTTCGGAAAGACGGAGGTGCATGTCCACGGTGGCGAGATTGGCACCGAGGAGGGTCTTCTCAATGGCGACGGCAACGTGTTCGGTGGCGGCGATATAGGCTATGTGTACAGTGCCTATCAGAATGCAGCTGGTGCCTTGTGCGTCGGAAAAAAGTCGGGCACACGCTTTGATGATGGCGACGAGGGCTTCTACTATAAGAACGAAGGAGGAACATTTGCCGTTAAAGATAGTGGAGGAAATATTACTAATGATGGAGACGGAGTTTACAAGGATGGTTCACCCATAACGAATAGTAGCGGCGGCAAATACCTCACCGAGGACTGCAAGGTGCTTGTAGAGCCGTTCTGTAGAGTGAAAGAGGAAGTGACTTTTGAAAATATCTTCTATCCGAAAGATGCCACCGTTTCTCATTTGGATTTAGAATACTTAAAGAAAAATAACATTTCTTTAACTGGCCTGGATGCGAATGGCAATGTCACTGCCGTGGACGGCTACACCATTACCTCACGTACCTATTCCCCAGGCGAGTATGTTCCCGCCTATGCCCTGAACACCCTGAAAAGCAAGAACGATTACAACAAGGAAACTGGGGAGGGTGACAGTTTGAAATGGATATGCTTAGACGACAAGGGTATCATCATCCACAATGCCGTGTTTGCCGGCGGTAACACATCGCCGGGTTCTGCCGCTGTCTATGCCAATGCCACTTCGGTGTTTGGCAACGCCACGGCCTCAATTCACGACGTCTACCACCGTGACCTCATCACCCTGGGTACAGGCCACACCGGCGGCCTCTATGGCGATGGCAACCTGACGTTCGTCGACGGCTACCGAGGCCTGAACATCACCAACTACGGCACCGACTATTATAACATCCAAAAAGAGATTGACATCGACGCCTATCACGCTCTGCCAGCCCGCGAGGCAGCGTACTATGAGCTGCGCTATCTGTGTGTCAAAGAGTGTACCGACAAGGACGGCACGCACTACACAGCCGGCTCAGGCGACTCTTCCGGCAGCGGGTCGAAAGCCTCGACGATTACCGCCGACGACTTCTTCACCCTGTTCGAGGGCGTCCAGGACAATGGTGTAGACCTTATCATCACCGATGCCACAGGCAAGAGGATACCCAACCCAGCCTACTGGAAAGAGAACGGCGTGTGCTCGCGCTATGCCGGCCGTCTGATGAACTCCATCCAGCGTGCCGACTTCTGCGGCGTCTTCGGCAGCCGCATGGTGATGCAGGGGGCTCAGGACCGTGTGCCAGAAACTGTTGACTACACCAACTACACCATCAACCGCGTGGGCGAGGTGTCGCTCAACAAGGCCGTTTCCAGGGCTGGCGATGCTGTAGGCTCTGACGGCTATGAGCACGGCAACTACTTCGGCATCTTCAGTGTTGTGAACTTCCTCGGCGCACTGACCAGCGACGTGCGCTTCGATAGCGATGTGCGCACCACAGACAATGCCGATACGCAGACATACGGACCGCAAACTGTCGGTCAGACCTTCTACAACTGGAAAAAGAACCACGCGAAAGAAAAGAGCCGCAACAACGGTAACAGCCACAACAAGGTGGCCTTGGCTTCGGGTGTCTATTTGGAGCTGACCACCGAGAAGAGTACCGGCAAGGGCCTCAACGAAAAGGACTGGGGACTCATCACGGGTGTCATCGAGCTTGACCTCATCAATGTGCAGCAGGGCATTGGCGGTGGCTTCGTCTATGCCAAGAACGTGCATGGTATACCTACATACAGCAAGAAGGACAACATCACCCTGACCGCACTGAACCGTGGAGCCATCACCAGCGATGACTTCACCTACGTAGATGTGCCCACCTACGAGAATACAGACGATCCATCCCTCGAGGAATTCCAGACATCGGGCAACTTCGTACACAGCACCCAGACCATCATTGATGACTGCTACAACGTCAGTGCCAAGTATAAAGGGGCCAAACGTGTGCCGGCCCACTACTGGTACATCAAGGGTTCGGTCTACGTCTACGACCAGTATATCTCAGCCTACACTGGTAATGCCAACGCCTATCCGGAGGCCGTAGAAATACCGCTGGTCATCACCGCCGCCTCGCACGGCGAGATGAAGCTGATGAAGGTGAAGCAAAACCTCTACGCCTACAACTCAGCCCCCGGAGTGCCACTCGAGGAGGGCCAGAAGGTGGTCATCAACGATGTGGCCTACCAGCTGAACGACCCCATCAACTACTGGGACTGGTACATGCTGACACCGACGGAGAGGCGCCTGTTTGTGCCTGAGACCTACGTTTCCGTTGCCGACTGTGAAATCAACGGCACAACATATCCTGCAGGCACCGTGCTGCTGCCAAGCGAATATGAGTCTTTGAGGCCTGCCAGCGGAAAGGTTCATCATGTTGAGAAGAATGAAGATGTAGACTACGAGTACGTGTTCCGCTCGTCGAACAACCTGAGCCACAACACAGGCTACATGCTGACCTACGACATGAACAACCCGGCTGCGTGGGATAAATGGTACACGCCCGAAACAGGTTCGGCTGTCAATGATAAACTCAGCACCGCAGCATATAACAAACAGTCTGGCTATAACAACGGCCCCACCTACCATCTGAAGACCGGCGAAACGGCAAGTCTGTTAGGCCAGCGTAGCTACAGCGTGAGCAACCTCATCAGTAAGGATGTCTATACGGGCTATGAAGGTTTTGATGCAAACGGAGACGAAGACTATGACGACGAGGGCGACATCAAGGGTATCAAACAAAATCATCCAGAAGTCATTCCTGCCACTGGCCAGGCTTCGTTTGCACCTGCCTACATCGTGACTGCCGAAGTTTTAGAAACTACCAAGGACGGAAACCCGCAGAAGCTATACAAGGATGCAACTGTGGCTCAGACGGGCTACACCACAGCGGAGTGGTCGGCTATGAGCGGAAGCATAGCACCCGCCTATATCTGTAATAGTTCCATCAAGCTCAACGAAACGGACTATATCTACATCAACACCTGCATGACAGAGGCTCAGAAGACGCAATACCTGTCGGCATATACTGATGAAACCATTCACGCTGCCATCAACGAGCATATCGTTCCCGCCTACTATTGTACCTCGGAGGGTCTCTATGGCGGCAACTACTACGAGCAGTCCAAGAACTACCGTGGACTGGAGGCATGGAGCAGCATGTCGGAGACCGACCGTGAGAAGTTCACCTTCAACTACGACGCTCTCGACCTGCTCATCGACCCCACCTTCTGCGAGGGCAAAGCCGACGGACAGCAGTACCAGTATGATGGCGAGGGCTTCACTACTGAGGCGGAGGCCAAGACCAACAAGGCTGGCTACTCACTTGCCCAGCCTGTCGACTACACGGCAACATACAATGGAAATACTTCCCTGACATATACCACGGATAAAGAAGTCTCGGCAACGGCAACGGCAGGTACTGAGCTTTCCCGCACGGAATATGAGCGTCTGCTCAACGAGCAGCGGCACTATTCGCCTATCGCCGTGAAGGAAGCCGGCACCTACTATGTGGTCAAGACTGAGTTTATTCGTGGCGACTCGCCATACGCCGTTGGTCAGTCCATATCGGAAGAGGAATATTACGATTTGTCCTCTGATGAAAAAGGCTACATCCAGGAACTCACTTTCACTGAGGAGCAGAAGAACAACACCTATTATTATTGTCGTGAAGGCTATACGATAGCCACCACAGGCGGAATGTCAGTGACGAACGTCAGCGGCATCAGCACCGACACGTATAGTAGCGGTGACGACGTGCCAAAGGGCATTGTCATCACAAAGGACAACTATAGCCAGCTTACCAACAACCAGAAGAGCTTCACCATCCACGGTATCTCGCCAGTGGAGACGAGCACGCTCTACGTGAGCCGCTATTCCGACATCAACGACCTCTCGAAGGAGAAAATCATCACCGTCATCTACGAGTACAACTACGAGGAGAGCACAACTGACGGTATGACCATCACGCCGGTCAGCGAGCGCCATGTGGTGAACATCCACATCCAGTTCAAGAGCGGCATACCCGAGGTGGAGGACATCACCAAGCCCAAGATTATTCTGCCTGGAACGGGTCTCAGCCTGAGAGAGCCTAACGTCAAACCCGGCGCTTACGAGGTAACGGGTGGTGGATGGACGCTCTTCGACGATTACGGCGATGCCGAGAGCCATGTCAACGGCATGGAGTACACGCCGGGCCAGAGCCTGCTCTATTGGTATCAGAACAACTATTACATTGCCTACTATGCCAAGACCATCCTTGGCAAGACCTACTCTAATGCCGTGCCGGTGAGCGTGGCCAACTACCACGACCTGCACGAGGTGATGAGCCACAAGGACCACCACATGTATGTGGACCATCCGGATGTGCTGCGCGACAGTAAGATTTACATCAACGACTACTCTTACCTGACCGACGACACCGACCCGCGCAAGAACCAGAACGGACTCGACCTGCTGAAGGACTTCTTCGACCTGAGCCTGCAGTCGGCAGTGGCTGCCAGTGGGCCTACGGAGGGTCATGCTCTGCTCAACAACCATGTCGAAGCAGGCGAGAATCTGGAGTTCTTCCTGCGCAGCGACCTGGCCAAGACTGACAATCCGAATACCGACGATTGGACGCCTATCGGCGAGAGCACCTGCTTCGAGGGCGTGCTCCACGGCGATGGCCACACCATCAGCGGTCTCGACCACTCACTCTTCGACAAGCTCTGCGGTAGTGTCTACAACCTCGGTGTCACCGGGTCGTTCACTGGTGGCGGTGTTGCTAACGAGGGCAGAGGTTACGCTGAGAACTGCTGGGTGATGACCACTGGCACTCCTGCCGCAGATACGAAGGCCATCATCGGCAATCCTAATCGTGGTAGTGGCACACAGATTGTAAACTGTTACTATCCAGAGAGTAATGCTGCATTCGATGCCACCAACAACGGTCGTGGCATTGCCCGTAAGATGCCTGACGAGGCCTTCTACAATGGTGAGGTGGCCTACGACCTGAACGGCTTCTATCTGTACAAGCGCTACTACGACAACAACACGACGTGGACAGGCGATAAGACTTCGTATAATTATCTGCCTACCAACGATGACGGCACACTGCCCGACGATGCCACTGAGGCGAAGTATCCCACCAGCACCTTCACGTTCTACCAGCCTGAAGGTGTCACGGCCAAGCCTGCTCCTTACTTGGGCTATGTGGAAAGTCGTTACTACGATGGTGACTTCCAGTATGCCGGCGGCACCATTCCCGAAAGTGACCGCCGCAGGCGCACGGCAACGGTAAGCGTCCTGAATCAGGACAACACCACCTCCGATGTAGAGACCGACGTGTTCTATCCCATTTGGCCCGACGACTACCTCTTCTTCGGACAGATGCTGACCTACGGACACGTGGATGGACGTGCACATCAGGACACCCCGTCGTTCTACAGCACTACCAACCGCGTTTACCGCGCTCCGGCCTACTTCCGCGACAGCAAGATGGATGTGGCTCACTTCAACCCCGATGCCGTCTTCTCACAGACCAAGAAGGGCGAGGCCAGCGTCATTGCCTATAAGGGCATGACGGCTATCGACTTCACTGGCTATAATGATGTGAGCCAGGGCTACCAAAGTGGAGTTATCACCGCTGCACCCTACAACAAGACGATGGACGGTGCCTTCTATCCGCCGCTGCTCGACGATGACGGCCTCACCAGCCTCACGAACGTTGACCTGACGCGCAACCTGCTCGTCTATACCGGCACGCCAGGCACTTCGGCTTCAGGAAAGACTGGTACCGTGGTGAGCAAGTATCTGCCCGACGAGGCCTACGTGGAGACCAACGACGACTACCACACCGTGGCCCCATGGGATAGCCCATCCGATAAGGTGAAAGGTCACTGGGTAGAGTACGACGGCGCGGACTACACCGCTCCACTTGATCACGTGCTCGTTGACAAGCAGGACTTCAACGCGCCCATCGGCTACACTTTCGATTCCGACTATCGTATGTGGTACCAGCGTTTACCTGGCAATTATGTGGGCAAGAAGAAGCCTGACGGCACCTTCATCGCCAACAATGCCGGATGGGATGCCATCAGCCTACCGTTCAAGGCAGAGATTGTCACCACCGACGTGAAGGGTGAAATCACCCACTTCTACGGTGGTAGCAAGACCGCCACGAACAGCAACGCGAAGATAGGCCATGAGTACTGGCTGCGGGAGTTCAGGGGTGGAGCAGTCTCAGCAAGCGACAGCAAGGTGTTTGAGGCAACGTTCAACTATCCCGGCACCAACAGCGACGATGGTAAGAAGGCGTACACCAACACCTTCCTCTGGGACTACTATTACTCATACGATGAATACAGAGACCGGAATGCTGACGAGTATCAGGAGGACGATGCGCACAATAACTATTACAGGTATGCGCGTGAGTACGATGACTATCCGCGATTGGCCAACGCCAAGCCTTACATCATCGGATTCCCGGGCGAGCGTTATTACGAGTTTGACCTCAGCGGTGCTTTCAAGGTCACCACAGCGTATAGCAATCCTGATAAGCTCAACGCGCAGACCATCACGTTTGCCTCGAAGCCGGGTGCCACCATCAACGTGAGCGACACAGAGATTAATGACAATAAGGCTTCCTCAGACGGATACACCTTCCTGCCCAGCTACCTGAACGAGACGCTGGAGTCGGTGGAGCTTGGCGAAGGCTATGCCTCGAAGGCGAAGAGCTATGCCCTCAATGCAGATGGCAATGCATATATTGCAGTGACCAGAGCTGAAGGAGCTGCCGAAGGCACAGGTAATGTCAGCGTTGCAGCCTTCCGACCCTACTTCACATCAGTGGCCGGATCCAGCCCCTCGCGCCAGATAACCCGCAGCATCGTGTTCTCGCAGTTGCAGGAGGAGGAGAAGCATCTTGAGCCGCGTTTGCCGGGCTACATCAGTGCTCGTCCTGGACGACATAAGATTATTACCACCTCAACCTTGGAGGAGACCGTTACTGTGCGCATCGTTTCTCCGAGTGGCCTCTGCATAGCCACCTTCGACCTGCAGCCCGGTGAGAGCCGCGAGACGCACATCGTGAACTCCGGCGTCTACATCGTGCAGTCGTCCGACGGAAAGTACACGCGCAAGCTTTCAGTGAGATAATCCTCTCACCGTCCTTTCTGCAACGA
>JAFYDA010000124.1 GCA_017545045.1 Prevotella sp.
TGTGAGGCGGCTTTTACGGGTGAGTTGGTGAATGAGTTTAAGCATTCGAACATTGCGGATAACCATATATGCAATGGAGAAATGAAAAAGGGCTATCGTTGTAGGGCGAATACAGGAGGTTTCGTCTGGGGTAATGGCAAATGGAAGTTTATGAGGAAGGTAGATTATCCCACTACTGCAAATGGATGGAATATGGGATTCTGCCAATTGCTGATAATCAAAGATGCTGCAGTCAGGGCTATTGGCGCAAAGATGAAGAATAACAGGAACATATATAGGGCATTATGTGAGAAGGATGGCAAACTCTGCATCATCGAGTCGAAGAAGATGATGACATACGAATTCTTTGTAAAATGCCTGTGTGCCTATAAAGTAACTCATGCTCTCTATCTGGATATGGGCAGAGGCTGGAACTATGCTTGGTATCAAGATAAAGAAGGGAAGGTAAAAGAGATTTTTCCAGAAAGTAAATTGGCCCCAAGTTATAAGTACAGGACTAATTGGATTACGTTTTATAAGTGACAAAAAGTGACAAAATGCGATAAAAAGGATAGAAAGTAGCAATATACGGAATATAATCATTAATTTTGCAAGCGATATGGCAAAACGTAGAGAAATAAGAAACAGTACGGCAGAGTTCCTAATCTTTCAGATAGAGGGGAAAGAACAGGGGGTAGAGGTATATTATAAGGACAAGACTGTGTGGTGTACCCAGAAGGCGATGGGTATGTTATTCGACTGTACCTCTGACAATATAAGTGTGCATTTGCAGAACATCTATGATACGGACGAACTTAAAAGGGAGGCAACTACCGAGAAAATTTCGGTAGTTCGACGTGAAGGAAACAAGACCGTTTGTTCCAAAGTGACTTTGACAAGTATTTGGGTGGGTTGCCTTTTGATGGTGAGTAAGATTCCTATATACAACAGATCATTACGGTAGAAGGACGTATCTAATACCTTTAGATAAAGAGAAGCTAATACCTTTAGATAAAGAGAAGCTGAGAATTCTTGCAAAGTTACGGAAAAACGGGAGTTATTTCAAAAGTCAAAATGGAGCCCGTTTGTAAAAATTTGGAGCTTGTTTGAAAAAATCCGGAGGCTTCGGACTGTTCGTCCGTACCGCTACGGACTGAGAGTCCGCACCGCTACGGACAGGTAGTCCGCGCCCTTCGGACTGAATTTTTGCACATCGATTTTTTCTTTTGACAAAGCCCCATTCTTTTATCTGATAGCGGCTTGGCTATTGCATGACGCCAAAGAGGCCGTTCCGCTCGAACAACTGTAGCACTTCCTGCTCGACGGGCGTGCGGCGCACAATCTCGTTCTTCTGCCAGAATTCGGGGTCGTAGCCCTTGCTCTGGATGACTTTGTGCAGTTCGTCGTTGAAGTCGAGCATTCGGCTCGGACTGCCGTTGCTATACTGGTCGGCAAACCAGCTTCCGATGCGCTTCAGCACGTTGCCTTTTTTCTTTTTTATATTCATATCGTTGCCCAAGTTGAACAGCAGTGAGCGGGTGGTGATGGTTTGGTCCTTATACTCATGCGACTCGTCCACGTAGACCGACTGCACCTCTGGGTAGCCGTGCTCCTCGGTCATCTCCACCACATAGCTGAAACGTGCCATCGTGGTCTCACGAATGTAACGACTTGAACCCACCCCCTTCGCATTGGCCGGGGTGCGTGTCATCACCCTGAAGTTGTGGCCTTCGCCCTCGAAACGGCGTATATGGAGTGTCGCTTCGTCAACATAGAGGGTGCCGCTGAGCACAGAGTATTTTTTCAGCGTCTCAGGTTTCGGCTCGAAGTGGATGGCAAGAATGCGTTCGCCATCATCGCCGTCGATGACGGAATAGCTGACATCGTAGAACTTGTCGTAGTTTCTGAACAGCGGCACCACGTCGTCAATCGTGCTTGGCCTCATGTAGTTGGCGGCCATCTCAAGTTGTGAGAATGTATAGAAGTTGCCGAAGAACGTATAGTGGTTTGCACTGTCAGACTGTATGCCGGCGTAGCGGCCTGTATAGAGCCTCAAGCTGTGGAGCGCAACAGCAGGGTTGCCCTTGAGGAACGACTCTGCAAACTCGTAGCAGTGAGCACCGACGAAGGCTGTCTGTCGGTAGAAGAAATTCGACTCCCGGCGTCGATATTTCCGCTGCAGTCGCAGCGTTTCTTTGCAGATGCGGTTTATCATCACCTTGATGGGTATGACGACCACTTCTTGAAGTTGCTTGTTCTGTGGCTGTAGGGACACCACGCCGTCCAACTGGCCAGCCTTTATGTATGTCGTTTTGTAGCCCACGTATGTGATGCGCAGGATGTCGGTGGGAGCGCAGTCAATGGAGAATGTTCCGACAGCGTTGGTGATGGTCGATGTCTCGCCATCCACATAGACGCTGGCAAATGGCAGCCGCTCGTGAGTCACGGCATCAACGACGGTGGCCTCGTATTGTGCCCATGCAGGACAGAATGACAAATGGCAAATGATAAATGACAGGCATATTGCCATCATCCTCCTATGTCTCACAATTTTGTCAGTTGTCATTTTTTATATAAGGCGAAGCCGTAGTTATGGGTTGTCCGTTGGGAGTCATTCCCTCTGCCGACACTTTCAGTGAACGGCTGAAACCATTGTTGAAAAACTCTACGTGGACGCGGCCATCGGGGTCGGTGGTCACCTGTGGGTTCCAGTACACCGTGCGGCGGTAGTCGGTAGTCTCCGGTTCCGGTTCCCAGTCGTAATTAGGCTCATAGAACTCCGTGGGCTGGGTCAGTCCTTGGAAATTGATGCGGAATCCGAGGAAGTCGGGTAATGGATGGGAATTGTCGTAGATGCTGTCGGTGGTGAAATTGATGATGGATGTCAGCGGGAAGTCAGCATTGATGGTGGAATAAGATTCGTACGAACCTACCGTCTCATGGTAGCGTCCGCGCTGGTGGGTGAGCTGGCGGTCGTTGACATCGGCATAGAGTTCCAGATTCTTGAAGTTTTCGTTGATGGGGAAGAAGCGCAGTCCTATGGGCAGCAGGGCTTCCGAACCTGTGGCGGTGGTGTAGTGGGGGGTGTCGCCGTTCTTCTCAGCATTCACGTAGTACCTGTTCTGGCCGTCGATACCGAATATGTAGAGCATTTCGACCAGGTTGGCGAAATAGGGTCTGTCATCGATGTGATAGGTGCCGCCCCCGCTGTTGGTCCTGGTGAAACCGTAGATACGGTCAATGTTCCGGCTGATTTCCACTGCATGTTGCTCGCGGCCTTGCTCTGAGTCGAGCCAGTAGGAATCTTCCAGCACCATGCGCAGCAGGAAATTGTCGTAAGGGGCGTGGATAGTGCGGGAGTTGTCTGAGGCACTGATGTTGCGATACTTGAAGTCCTGGATGTCGCCGAAGATGTTCGACAGCCATGCCATGACATCCTTCACGTCCATCACCGACACAGGCTTAGCGTCGCTGAAGTCGCTCCAGGAACGGCGTTTCTTTTTCAGCACGTCGGGCAGCATGTAGGTCTGGCTCACATCGTCGTAATAAATCAGCCGTTCCTTATTGCCCTTGGGTACGGCCATGAAGCCGTAGCGGAACATGTCGCGGTCTATAGGGTCGTTCAGTGCCGCCGTCTCATAGTAGTCGTAGTTCTTGGGAAGGGGCGAATACTGGTTGAGCGGCTCTATGCGTTTGCCCAACAGAAAGAATGGGCGCTTGTTGGTGTTCCACCTGAAATTGTGGGCACCAACGCCGCCCTTTGCTATTCCCAGCTCCTCAATGCTGTTCTTGTTAAGCATCAGGGCTATGCGCCCCTTGCCGTAGAAAGGCTGCATGTCAAGGCGGAAACAGCCTGTAGAGTCAATCTTGCTCTCTCCAGCCAGAATGAGCTGCGGTGCATGCCCCTCTTCGTGCAGCACCCACTCGTTGCCGCCAATAGTGATGGTGTGCTTGGGGTATTTCCACTTGTCGAGCGAGTGGTCGGTAAGGGTGGTGTCGCCATCCATGTACAGCTCGGAGTAGACCCAGTAGGGCTTGTTCTTCTGCACTGTCCAGTTCTGTCGTGAGTGGTAGTCGTTGTCATCCCATATTCGTCCGGCAAAAGTGAGGCCGCGTTCAATGGCCAGCATGGGTTTGAACGCTTCACCGCTCATCATCTGCTCATAGTCGTAGCGCGTCCAGCCCTGCACCATCAGTAGGGCGTCGAGTGCCTGCCGATGTTCATTGTCATCAGCCTCGAAATAGTATTCAGGGTGTGGAATGAAGCCCTTAACCTCTGAGGCGAGCAGCATATAGCTCAACACATTGCCGTCGTCGTAAGTGACTTCGCGGCTGTCACCGTCGGTCACGGCAATGCTGAAATCGTGGGCGGCGCGTACAGGGTGGCCAGCGGTGTCAACCAATTGGTAGTCGAGAGTGACTTTGGAGTATGGGGCTAATGGGGTGGAGGAGGCTGACGAGGCTATAGGGGAGAGTCGTAGCCCGTCCATGTCGTGATTGTTGACAAACGCCAATCGCTGGGCTATCACTTTGCCATCGTCGGTGAAGAGGGTCACCACATTGACGCCCGTCTGAAGTGTGTGCTTGTCAATTAGGGCTGCCACACTTTCGTCAGTTGTCAGGTCCATTGTGTGATAGTAACAGGTATGTCCGCGGGAAGTAACGCTCAAGCCCAGAATCCTGCCGTCGGTCTTGTCGTTGCGGCTGACGATGGCCTTCAGCTGGTCGTCCGTCTGAAGTATGCTGAGTGAATAGCCACGTTTCTTCGGGCGGGGAAGGGCAAACTGATAGTCACGCCCCTGATAGGTCAGCCGCAGCTTCAGACCATCGGTGAGTTCGTCGGCATCGAGTGAGTCGGGTGTTACGGCAAAGACGCCGCGTCCGGCATAGTCGGTCTTGAAATAGCCGATGCTGTCGCCACGACGCACCAAGGCACCAGCCACGTTCAATGTGCGTCCCTCAGTATTGTGGGCTTGGAATGCAATACGCGACGGCACACCGCGCACCAGGTTGCCACCTTCTGGATAGAAGTCTATCTTCAGCCTGTCTTTCTCAAATGTCGAAAGGGTCGATGTGGTCTTGGCCATGCGGGGCATGCGCCGCATGAAATAACGGCCGCTGTCAACCCGCTCGTAGATAGGAAACACCCGTGAGAACACTCCGGCATTGCCTTTCATATAGCGCAGGGCACGGTCGCCCCACTGTCGGCGGGCCTGACTGGAGTGCATGCGCCGCCAGCCATGGGGATCGCCGGTGGTGAAGTTCAGCATCCAGGTGGTGTAGGCACGCACTTCGTAGAAGCCGGCGTTCAGCGTGTCCTTCAGCTCAATAGAGCCGTGAGCCTGACCGTTCTCTATGATGAGTTTCTGTGTCTCCACGGGATAGCCGATAGGGCTGAGCAATTCCACGTAGAGAATGCGGCTGAGGTTTGTCTGGTGAAGGTTGTCGTCACGCACGACGTAGGCCTTGTACCAGATACGCTCACCTTTATAATAAGAGGTGTTGTCGAAGTGGACGTATACACGTTCCGATGGGAACTGGTTGGTGAAGCGCTCGAAGTTTTCCTGGCGTCTGTAAAGCAACGAGTCGATGTCCTGAGCTGAGTCACGATGAGCGTTTGTCGGCGTGAGGCCTGTCAGCATCATGGTGATGGTAAGGATAAGCTGTTTCATACTCATTTCACGTTAACCTAAATTCCGCAGCACTTTAATTTAACTTTCTTTATAAGTATCTGAGCAACAAAAAGTTGCTCAGGATTTGGCCATGTCAGAAATTTCACTTACCTTAGTGCTGCAAATCAAGACAAGCAAAATCATCAATGACATGGCAAAGGTAAGCATAAAATCTGAGAAAATCACCGCTTTTGGCGGAA
>JAFYDA010000017.1 GCA_017545045.1 Prevotella sp.
ACCATTGATGTAGTTGCGTAGCAGGGTGGCATTCATGCCCAGGGAGCGGGCAAACTCAGCCACATTGATTTCCTTATGGATAAGGAAGAACCGCTGCAGGGGCGTTGGCTCGGTATCGTCGTAGGCGAAACTTTCGAAACTGATGTCCTCGTCAAGTCCGCGCCAATGGATGCCATCGAAACCGAAAGTGTATGCAGCCCTTTCTTCGTCGGTAGCCGTCCGTAACTTAGGATACCAGAGGAGCGACTGGCTGTACTCACGTCCCTCCTCGTCACGACCGTATATGTGTTCGGCATCGAACCAAATCTCCTTAATCTTCATAGGCGCAAAGATAGGAATTATTTTTGATACCAAGTACGTTTCAGCTAAATATTTGCCATGATTTAACATTTCGGTGCTACTTCGTTTATAGAACGACAACTACAAAAGTAAAGAACACCTTCTTCCTCATCCTCTACGAGATGGGCCAGGAAGCCCACGATGCCGTATAATGGGCATCACCCAAGAGGCTATTCGCTTCACAAGATACAGGATCGAGTAGAATGTGAAGAAGTAGATGATTCAAAAACGCAAAAAAAAGAAGCAAAACTTCCGCAGCGCCTGAAGGATAATACTATTATTTATGGAATATGCTGTCATTGAACTGAAAAGGCAGGGATTCGGGAGGAATCACCTGCCTTTTTGAGTTATTTGTAGAGTATAAGAATTTGTGATCTATCAGTTTGTGATGCACAAAATACTATCTTGATGCAATTATATAATCAACAAAGTTTTTTGCTTGTTCTCCATAAATAGCACTCTCTGTAATAATCTGCATTTCATGATTAGTGCCATCCTTTATGAAAGGATAGAGTAATAGATACTCCCTTCTAGGACTAACAGGTGTCGCATCCTTAGAAACGGGCATTAAAAAGCATCTGTGAGTATGACCATCAACAACACCTAATTCCCATGGCATCCAATTACTTGTTGCTGCACTTGGTGATTGAGCATATAGCAATGAATTGCTATTCATGAGGCGCTTGTGAATACGTTCTGCAGTCTGTTTATCCGTCTCACTTCGTTTCATATCTGGATCAACAATGCAATCAAGGTATACTTTTACACCCTTTTTCTTTAGATAGTAAAAAATACCCTTTACAACTTCTATATCGTTAATGTTGTATGACAAAAATACATCAAATTTTTTGTCCATTGGTGCTCGAACGCTATCGGCGCTAAAAGTACGCTGTTCCAATATGCTTGTTCGGGCAGTAATATCTCTGAAATAACTTTCTCTATAAAAATCCATTATACTTAAATTTTACCATCATTAACTAACCTCCAATAATATCGACCAAGATCTGTGAGTTTACATGATTTACTCCTCATGGCGGCAAAGTACATAAATTCTTCGCCAACAGGTTTGACAAAGCCAATGCTTTGCAATTTCTGGAGAATCTTAAACTTAGTTACATTCTCCTGGGTTGCGTAAGGTTCCACCCATTTGTGTTCAACAGTAGGATTGTTAGTGTCCTCAAATGATGGATCTAGTGCGAACTCTTCGTTGGGGTTTGTAAAAAGAGAGGTAAGCTGTCGAATGATTTCCATTGAAACTTGGGGCTTAACCGTTTTCAAAGGAGCGAAAGCACTTACGTTTGTCTTAAACACAGGTCTTTGAGCCCAAGGCCCAAATGTTCTGTCAATGTATGCATAAATGCCACCTATTGTAATATTACCACAATAATCAGCTGCGCCACCATTAAGAGCATTGCATAGTTGTTCCGTGAATAATCCGTGTCCTCCAGCTTCTTCAGCGTATTCATCATCACGACATGCGGTTAGGATAGAAACGCCTGGTTCCAAAATACTACTAGTAGCTTCTAATTTATACTTTCCCATATTGCCAGAATGACAGCAATCCAAAATAATCACTTTGTTTCGAATTGTAGACTTATTGACTATGTCCATGATTGAAGACATTTGTAGGCCTGTATAGTATTGAGTTTCTGACTCTATGTCATGTGGCATTACTATTTCTGCACCTGTCGTATTTACATACCCGTGACCTGAGAAATATAGTAACGCAGTGTCAGAACCGTTATCTGTAAATAACTGCTCAATAGCGACCATCGCCTTTGCAGATGTCTGGACATCTTCTAGCTTTAAGACCTCAAAATTTGGAGAACCATCGCCATTACGTTCAAGAGCTGTAGCTACTTGATGAATGTCTTCAATGCATCCCTTTAATTCATTGCCTGCAGGGTAGGAATTGATACCTATTAATAATGCTTTTTTCATAATGGGGCTGGTTACTGGTTTTGATAAATAGCGTAATTCCTTACGGCATTTGCAACAGACTTGGCATTCCATCCTACCCGTACAGTAGCAGCATTCCTTACCACGGTAGATGTTCGTAAAGAACCCCATGGTTCTACCGCTATGATTGGCTTGTTGTATTTCTTTGCCAATTCAATTTCAATGTTAATCCACTTACTATATGACGCATACACGCCAGCAAGTATTATAACACAGCTACAGCCTTTGATTTTGGCTTCAATTGCCTCTCTAAGCTGTTTGTCTGTACCATTGGTGTGAACAGGATCGTTCTTTGGTACAGAATGGTTGTAGTAACTTACACCTTCTTGCGAGAGAAAACTCTCAACTTTGTCATACTGGCTAGAATAAGCCCATGAATGGGAGATAAAGATTCTATACATAAGCAATTTGCTTTAAATTAAATAAAAAGTATTAACCATATTTTTTATGATATTAATGATGGTTAGGTAGTTAACGCTCTTTATGAGCCCTTCGAGAGAACATTCGTAATGAATATATAATTAATACGAACGAGATTAGTTCTAATAATGCGCTTCTCATGAGATTTATGGCGCCTTACTTTCACTTTTGCAAACAATGTGCCAGAAATGCAACAGATTCCTCAATTTTGTAATAACAATGAATCTGTTTCTTTAAAATGATAGACAATATATCCATTAAAGTAATTGTGTGCCAAATTGTCACAACATACAGGTTATCCATCTCGTTTATTACGTTCAAGTGAAACGCACCCCAGAAGGTACTGTCAGGAATCAAAGGGCAGGAAAGGTAACATGTGTTATAAATACTAAGAATGAAAAATCAACACATCCTTTATTGGACGTGTTGATTTGGTTCATAGTGGCAGAGGGGAATCACGGGGTCGGTTCTCCTGATCATTTTCAAGAGTCTGATATCTCTATGCTTTATTACTTGTCTCATTCGCATTTCACTTAATTTGAAAAATGATCAGAAGAACCGACCCCATGATGATGTGTTCCTTGTCGTCGCTGATGCCGTGAGTCACGTACTTGAAGCACCCCTCGGTGACGAAGCCGAACCACCGTGCGGGGTCGCCCTCGCGCTCCAGCTGTTCGCCCTTGCGGTACTCCACCATCTTGCCCTCGCGCTCGCAGAACTCGCGCAGCGCCTTGATGTCAATGCTATTTTTCCCGAATTTCTGTTCCATTTTCGTCGTATTTGTAGGCAAAGGTAGTGAATTCGAATGGTAACGCTTGTCTTTTTTCTTTTTATCCTAACCGTTTGAGCCAGATGCCCATAAAGCGGTCGTAAACAATATACCCCTCAATGGTCTTATAAACCAGGTCTTTGTCTATCAGCACAGCCAGTGCGGACTTGACGCTGCTGACACTGGGCAACTCATATCGTTTGATAAAGTCGTTACTCAGCGGCTGTAGCACGGTTTCGTCCATAGCAATGGCTTTAAGCAGAGAGAATTGATTGTCGGTAAGAAACGTAGTTAGTGTCTGATAATACGGTGCTAATCCTCCACCACCGAAAGGCATACGTCGCCAATGAGTTATCCTTCTCGCTATTTGTCTTGTATTCAGAGAGAAATCTGTTTGGATAGTTGGACGACTCGGATTCGAACCGGGAATGACAGAACCAAAACCTGTAGTGTTACCATTACACCATCGTCCAATCGCGGGTGCAAAGTTAGTAAAAATTCGGCAAACAGCCAAATTTTTACTAACTTATCTTATTTTACAATCAGCAGATAGTAATTCTTCTTGCCTTTCTGTGCAAGCAGATACTTCCCGTCAATCAAATCGGCCTCAGAGACGGGACGCTGCGGATCGGTCAACTTCTCCTTGTTAAGAGAGACTCCACCACCCTGCACCATCTTGCGCATCTCACCCTTTGAGGGGAATACGGGGGCAATGGTCGTGAAGAGCTCAATAGCGGGCTGACCCAGTTGATCTTTCGTCACCTCAAACTGAGGAACACCATCGAAGACATCCAGGAATGTCCGCTCGTCGAGTTTCTCCAGTCCCTCCTTGGTAGACTTGCCAAAGAGGAGGTTAGAGGCCTCGATAGCAGCGTCGAGGGCTTCACGGGAATGGACCATCACTGTGACTTCCTCTGCCAGGCGCTTCTGTAGCACGCGGCGGCCAGGATCCTGCTTGTGCTCCTCTATGAGTGCATCGATGACGTCCTTTTCCAATGAAGTAAAGATCTTGATGTAGCGCTCGGCATCGTCATCACTGACATTAAGCCAGAACTGATAGAACTTATAAGGTGTGGTGCGGGCAGGGTCAAGCCAGATGTTGCCACTCTCTGTCTTACCGAACTTCTTGCCATCGCTCTTGGTGATGAGCGGACAGGTGAGAGCGAACGTTTCCACCTCGTTACCCAGTGTGCGGCGAATCAGCTCCGTACCTGTGGTCATGTTGCCCCACTGGTCGTTACCTCCCAACTGCAGCTTGACGCCATGGTGCTGGTAAAGGTACAGGAAGTCGTAGCCCTGGAGGAGCTGATAAGTGAACTCGGTGAATGACAGTCCGTCGCGGGCTGTACCATTCAGACGCTGCTGCACACTTTCTTTGGCCATCATGTAGTTGACGGTAATATGCTTGCCTACCTCGCGGGCAAAGTCAAGGAACGTAAAGTCCTTCATCCAGTCGTAGTTGTTGACCATTAAAGCGGCGTTCTCATCCTTGGATTCAAAGTCGAGGAACTTGGCCACCTGACGCTTGATGCACTCCTGATTGTGGCGCAGCGTCTCATCGTTCAACAGATTACGCTCCTGTGACTTACCACTGGGGTCGCCAATCATACCCGTAGCACCTCCTACAAGGATGACGGGACGATGGCCGCAACGCTGCAGGTGACGCAGCATCATGATACCGCAAAGATGGCCTATGTGGAGCGAGTCGGCTGTAGGATCCGTACCAAGATAAGCCGTTACCATTTCTTTCTGAAGCAACTCTTCCGTGCCTGGCATCATCTGTGCCAGCATGCCACGCCAACGTAGTTCTTCAACAAAATTCTTTCTCATTGATTGTTCGAATGTATTTTAGCGGGTACAAAGGCCAGACTCCGTTAATGAAGTCTGGCCTTATACCTTATTATATATATAATATAGGATTATTTTGCTACGGCCGGAGCCTCTTCCTCACGGATGGTCTTACCCATGGTGAGGTAAGCCACCGGTGCAGCAATAAAGAGTGATGACAAGGTACCGAAGATAACACCGAGAATCATGGCGAACGAGAAGCTGCGGATGCTGTCACCACCGAGGATGAAGATACAGAGCAGCACAATCAAGGTCGTCACAGAAGTGTTGATGGTACGGGCCAACGTCTGGTTCAGCGAGTCGTTGAACAGCGTCTGACGGTCGCGCTTGCCGAAGAGGTTGATGTTCTCACGTACACGGTCGAAGACCACCACCTTATCGTTGATAGAGTAACCTATCACGGTCAGAATAGCACCGATGAAGGTCTGGTCGATTTCGAGCGACATGGGTACCCAGCCCCACAGCACACTGTAGAAGCCGATAACCACAAGGGCATCGAAGAACAGAGCCACAGTAGAGCCAACAGAGAAGGCCACGTTGCGGAAACGAATCAAGATATAAAGGAAGATGGCTATCAAGGCAATGATGACCGAGATGATAGCCCCGTATGTGATATCCTTAGCCACAGACGGACCCACCTTAGCCGAGCTGATAATAGAACCACCCTCGCGGACATCAGGATTCTTGAAGGCGCTGACCTCGGCCTGATTGATCAATCCGGCCTTCTTCAGGGCGTTGTACAGAATCGTCTCTGCCTTGTCGTCAACCTCAGGATTGTTTGACTCAATATCCCAGTTGGTAGAGATACGGACAGTCTTGCCATCGGTACCCAGGGCGATAACGCTGGTGTTAGCCTCCTGGTTTGCCTTTTCGCCTATGGTGTTGACAAAAGCACCAGAAAGAGCCTGACGTACCTGCTCAACCGGTGTCTCCTTATCAAGCACAACAACGTAGTTACGACCACCGGTGAAATCGATGCTCTGGCTCAGTCCACGGACGGCGAACGAGATGCAGAAGATGATGGCAGCAACGCCCCAGATGGTGAACGACTTCTTATAAGAACCCATGAAGTTGAACTTGGAGTTCTGCATCATGTTCTTAGAGTAAGCAGTGACAAAGGTGAGGTTGGTCCACTTGTCCTTCTTCAGCATGTGCTCATAGACCAGACGGGTCAGGAACACGGCAGTGAAGAACGAGCAGAATATACCGATAATCCAAGTGGTGGCGAAGCCCTTCACAGGACCTGTACCGAAGAACAGCAGGATGAAACCGGTAATCAACGAAGTAACGTTAGAGTCGAAAATAGCCGAGAAAGCGTTAGAATAACCCTTTGACAGGGCTTCTTTCATTGCCAGACCCTTGCGGAGCTCTTCCTTGGTACGCTCATAGATAAGCACATTGGCGTCGACGGCAGTACCAAGCGTCAGCACAATACCCGCAATACCAGGCATGGTCAGAGCGGCCTGGAACGAAGTCAGAATACCTAACGTAAAGAACAGGTTGACGAGCAGAGCGCTGTCTGCCATCAGACCGGGAATAGGACCATACAGCATGATCATGTAGATCATCAGCAACACGAAGGCCACGATGAACGAGATGACACCCTGCTTGATGGACTGGGCACCGAGTGACGGACCGACGACCTCTTCCTGCACGATGCGGGTGGGAGCCGGCATCTTACCAGAGTTCAGCGTGTTGGCCAAGTCTTTAGTATCCTCTATAGTGAAGTTACCCGTAATCTGCGAGTTACCACCATCAATCTGAGTCAGGATACGGGGAGCAGAGTAAACTGCATCGTCAAGCACGATAGCGACGGCCTTACCAATGTTCTGTTTCGTAATCTGGCTCCACTGACGGGCACCGTCAGAGTTCATCTGCATTGATACGCAAGGATGACCCATCTGATCGAAGTCGTCCTTACCGTTGGTTATCACGTCGCCCTCAAGCGGTGCACGACCATTGGCCGTCGTAATCTTCAAAGCATAGAGAGCGAAGATGTCGCCATGAGCTTCGCCTCCGAAGTCCTCAGGCTTAGCACCCCAGCGCAACTTCAGTTCTGCGGGGAAGATAGTAGCAGCGATGTCGGAGTAGATGACCTTGTTGACAGCTGCCGTATCACGACCGTTAGCATAACCAACAACGGCAAGGGTCTGACCCTGTGTAGGCTGGAAAACAGCAAACAGCGGGTTCTGCTTCTTTGCTTCCTCCTTGGCGAGGGCACTGCCAGCATTGTCAGCCTTCTTTGTCAGCTTGGAAGCCAAATCGGTGGCTGCAGCCTTGGCTGTATCGGCAACTTCAGCAACTGCAGTGCTGTCTGTGGCGACAGAATCGTTGGTTTCGGTCAACTCACCACCCATAGCAGCATACTTCTGGTTCAGCTGAGCCAGCAGGGGCACAATCTCCTGTGAATTGTAGGTCTCCCAGAACTCCAGGTTGGCAGAACCCTGCAGAAGCTTACGAACGCGCTCGGGCTCCTTTATACCAGGCATCTCGACCATGATACGGCCACTCTGTCCCTCCAATTTCTGAATGTTGGGCTGAACGACACCAAACTTGTCGATACGGTTGCGGACAACGTTGAACGAATTATCAACAGCCGACTGCACCTCTGCGCGCAAAGCACTCTCCACTTCAGAGTCGGTAGACTGGGTGCTTACCTTGCCCTTCATCTGCTGTGTAGCAAAGATGGCGGCCAAGGGACGACCATTCGAATTCTGATTCCAATACTTGATGAAGAGCGAGATAAAGTCATCCTGACTGGTCTCTTCTTCCTTCTTAGCCTGCTCCATTGACTTCTTGTAGGCAGCATCTGTCTTGTGGTCGGCAAGCACGTCAACAACATCGGGCACAGAGACCTCAAGAATAACGTTCATACCGCCTTTCAAGTCTAGGCCAAGGCCGATTTCCATCTCACGGCACTGCTTCAGCGAGTAAATGCCCATGTAGACCTTCTCGTTGTTGATGCTGTCAAGATACTCCTGACCAGCCTCCTCACCCATGGCGGCAGCCTTACTTTCGTAGTGGCGTGTCACAAACGAGAAGGAGAGGTAGAAGCAGCAAACCAGCACCAGAAGCACTGCAACAAACTTTACAATTCCTTTGTTTTGCATTTTGGTTATTTATAATTATTATTTATTAATATGCGCGTTTGAGCCTGCAAATATACACAATTTTTTACGTTTGGGAAAATTTATCGGCATTTTTCACACAAAAATTAGGGATTATACTGCATTTTTAGCCAACAAAGCACTGGATAATGGTCAGAAAAGTCAATTTTTGAGTCAACTTGACAATTATACGGCGTGAAATGGTCAGAGCAAAAAATGTGGTCGATTCTTACCCAGAATCCTTTCTGATTATATGACAAACCTATGCCGCGTCCCGATGCTTGGAAACAGTCTTCCAGACCGTCGACCATGACATGGTGGGTATAGGAGATGGGAGTGTCGTTAAAGTCACCACAGACAATAACCGGGTATTGACGGTGTTCGTCAATGTATTTTTTAACAGCCTCCACCTCGACGGCACGTTTGGCAGAGTTTACGCTGAGTTTGCCAATAATAAGCTTTGACTCTGCTTTGGCAGTATCGCGCGAAACGGCACCCTTCAGAATTTTCCTATAATGATTGCGCTCATCAGACGACAAGTGAGTACATTCCAAATGATTGTTGATGACCAGCAATGTGTCGCTGCCACGTTTAAGATAGTAAGCCACCGAACCATTGGCCGATGACTCGTACTGGATACGCTCCTTACGCAGAATAGGATAGCGAGTATGGATGCCTATGCCGTTCATGGACTTAGAACCTTTTCTGAATATGGTCGTGTCATTATAAGGGTATATCTTCTCATACTTCACCATCATGTAACGCCGCCACGTGTCGACATCTTCCTGTATACACACAATATCAGCCTGCTGTTCCTTCAGATAGTCGAGAATGCGCTCGAAAGCGTCTTTGTATTTGTAATTGCCGCCATAGGAACAGACATTGTAAGTCAGCACTTTAATACAACTGTCTGGCACTTCTTGCCGCGGATTCAGGGGCATATATGTACTAATAGGTATGTACGCGAAGATGAAACCCACGACAGGAATCCATGCTTTACGCCACTTGAAGATAAGCCAGAAAAAAAGGAAGCCAAGGTTGACCACTACAAAAACCGGGAAAACCATGCCTAACCACGAACACCAGGGATAGTCAACGGGACTCAGTCGGTCGGAATAACCTGTCAGCAACATGAGTAATGCCGTTGCAATATTTGCACCGGCAATAATATTGATGGTCAACTGTTTAAGCTGCTTTATCATGAGTTTCGGCTAGCATCGAAGAGCTTTTGCTTCTCTTCCTTAGTAAGACTGTCGTAACCACTCTTACGAATCTTGTCGAGGATGGCATCTATCTCTTCTTGATTCTGATGCTTACGCGCATTAAACTCCCTGTCTGCCTCTTTCGAACCACCACGCTCTGCATGCATGCGGGATTTGGAGTTGTTACTTCGGTTTTCAAAATTACGCTTTAGTTTTTCAAAGAACTCCTGCCCACCTGAGCGATTGTAATTTGAACCGGGATGATTGTTCCAGTAGCGTATCATGAGGAAGCCAAACAACATTCCGCCAAGGTGCGCCATGTGAGCCACGTTGTCGCCGGAAGAGCTAATCGCAGAGAACAATTCAATGGCTGCGTAAATGCAGACAAACCACTTTGCCTTAATGGGCACGGGCAACGGGAAAATAAAAATCCGCTCGTTGGGAAAAATCATACCGAAGGCCAACAAGATGGCATAGACGGCACCTGACGCTCCAATGGTTGTCCACCCATTCAGCTGATGACTAAGCTGCTGGCCTACTACAAATAACTCTGAGAAGGTGATCTCCGGTTCCTGCGCACTGACACGGAAATAGAAGTCGAAAAACTGTACCAGTTCTTGCATAAAACCAGCACCGATACCACACGAAATGTAATAAAAAAGGAATTTCTGCGAACCCCACACGCTTTCCACCACAACGCCAAACATCCACAAGGCAAACATGTTGAAAAAAATATGTGTCAGATTAGCATGCAGAAACATGTAAGTGACGAACTGGTATAAATGGAACTCGCTGGCCATGAAGTAGTGCAGTCCACCTATGCTATCCAGATTGATGCCACGCAATCCTAAAACCCATGTAGCTACAAAAGCCAAAAAATTGACAATGAGCAGATTTTTGGTGACAGTTGGTATGTTACGGAACATCTTTACAATTTATAATTTAACGATTTAATGAAACATTTTGATGACAAGCTCTTTCATCGCTTTTCGGGTGCAAAATTACGAAAAATATCCGTTTTTCGATGCAAAAACAGCCTTGATGCAATTTTTTTTCATTAAAAAAGTAAATTTTTCCGTTTTTTTGTTGTTTTTCTGAATACTTTCCCCTATATTTGCGGAGAATTTCAGAAAAGAAACGTATTTTTTCTAATTATAAATCATTTAATAAACAACTATTATGAACAAAACAGAATTAGTTGAGAAGATTGCAGCAGGTGCTGGTCTCTCTAAAGCAGACTCAAAAAAGGCTCTTGACGCTACCGTAGCAGCTATTAAGAATGCGCTCGCAGCTGGTGACAAGATTGCACTCGTCGGTTTTGGTACTTTCAGCGTTAGTGAGCGCCCTGCCCGCGAAGGTATCAACCCCGCTACCAAGCAAAAGATTTCCATTGCCGCTAAGAAAGTCGCTAAGTTTAAGGCTGGTGCTGAATTGGTTGATGCTCTGAATTAAATTTTTGTAAAAAAAAATCAAAGAGGGCATACCTGCGGGCGTGCCCTTTTTTAGACGTATGAAAATAGCATTAATAGGCTACGGAAAGATGGGCAAGATGATAGAACAAATAGCCGTCGACCGTGGTCATGAGATTGTAAGTATCATTGATATTGACAACCAGCAGGATTTTGACAGTCCTCAGTTCGCATCAGCAGATGTGGCTATTGAGTTTACTAATCCTACGGTGGCCTACGACAACTATCTGAAGGCGTGGGCCAAGGGCGTAAAAGTTGTTTCCGGTTCTACGGGTTGGATGAAGGAGCATGGCGATGACGTGCGTCAAGAATGCACTGACAATGGAAAGACGCTGTTCTGGGCGTCAAACTTCTCCATCGGTGTGGCCATCTTCTCGGCTGTCAATCGCTACTTGGCCAAGATTATGAACAAGTTTCCACAATATGATGTGGAGATGGAAGAAACCCATCACGTCCATAAGCTTGATCACCCCAGTGGAACAGCTATTACGCTGGCTGACGAGATTGTTGAAAATATTGAACGTAAGGAATCGTGGTCCGAGGATACCACCGACCCTAAGCTGTTACGTATCGACCATATCCGCCGTGGTGAGGTTCCTGGTATTCACACCGTCCGCTACGACAGTGATGCCGACCTTATCACTATCACTCACGATGCCCACAATCGTAAGGGCTTTGCCCTCGGTGCTGTGTTGGCTGCTGAGTATACCAAGGAACATCAGGGTCTGCTGACCATCTCGGACATGTTCAAGTTTTAACATACGCATTAAAAGAGGTTAAACTTTCATGCCTGACGCAACTATTATCCGTCTTGATAGCGTCAAATGCACGTAAAACAAAAAGACACTAATGATTGACAAAAAGAAAGCAAAACAAGATCCGAAGAAGCAGTGGACGAAGTTCATCGTTGTTCTGCTGCTTTACCTATTGTTCCTCTATTGGGTGAAATCGTGGTGGGGACTGTTAGTCGTGCCGTTCATTTACGATATCTACATAACCAAGAAAATAAAGTGGCAATGGTGGAAGGAAGAGGAGGGACCTGTCAAATGGGTCATGTCGTGGGTTGACGCGCTGGTGTTTGCACTGGTGGCTGTCTATTTCATTAACTTGTTCTTCTTTCAAAACTATGTCATTCCCAGTTCTTCTCTAGAAAAGTCACTGCTCACGGGTGATTATCTCTTTGTGTCGAAGGTAAGTTATGGTCCCCGTATTCCCGAAACACCGCTAACCATGCCATTGACACAGCACACATTGCCTGTTGTGGAATGCAAGTCCTATATCGAGTGGCCTCATTGGGACTACCGCCGTGTGACAGGGCTTGGCAAAGTAGAACTGAATGATATCGTTGTTTTCAACTATCCTTCGGGCGACACGCTCTGTTCTGCGCCCCAGTATCAAGCCATGGACTTTTACCGCACCTGCTACGATCTCGGTTATCGCATCTATCCTCAGCATCCAGATCCCGACTCGCTTGACGACATAACACGACGCAAGTTCTATGAAACCATATATCAGGCTGGCCGCCAATATATTGTAAACAACCAAGTGGAATTCGGCGAAATCATTACCCGCCCAGCCGACCGTCGCGAAAACTATGTCAAGCGTTGCGTCGGACTGCCAGGACAAACGCTTCAGATAAAGAATCGCATTGTTTATCTCGATGGTAAGCCAAACAAAGAACCTGATAACGTACAATATACTTACCATGTGAAGTTCAAACAAAATATTCCTGATAATCTGATGCAGGAACTGGGTATCTCAATGGAAGATTTGATGAGTTTGAACCAGCTTGGCTACATGCCGCTGACGAAGCATGCCGTCGATGTGATTGGCGCACGCAAAGATTTAGTGGAAAGCATCACATTGAATACCGATGCCGATGAGTGGGACATCTATCCGCTGAACGGCAATAAGCACTGGACGCGCGATAACTACGGCCCCGTCTGGATTCCCAAAAAGGGAACAACACTCAAGTTGACGCTTGACAATCTGCCCGTCTACGAACGACCCATCCGTGCCTACGAAGGTAATAAGCTGGAAGTCCGCGACGGCAAAATATATATTAATGACAAAGAGACAAAAGAATATACGTTCAAGATGAACTACTACTGGATGCAGGGTGACAACCGTCATAACTCGGCAGACTCCCGCTACTGGGGCTTTGTTCCAGAAGACCACATCGTTGGTAAACCCATCTTCATCTGGTGGTCGAGCGACCCTGACCGTCATGGTTTAAGCGGTATACGCTGGAGTCGCCTCTTCCGCTTCGTCGACAATATCAAGTAAGTGCGCAATACACTGAAATTCCTCTGTGCGCTTGCCGTCTCATTTATCGCAATGCTGACGTTCAGAGCGCTCGTTTTTACCATCTACACTGTTCCCGGCCCCACACTGGAACCACAGTTTAAGGCTGGAGATCGTGTGATGGTGAACAGGTGGTCGTATGGCCTGCGCACGGGTGGAGAAGGTTTGTTCTCTTATGGACGCATTTGTCAACAGCCAATAGCTAAAGGAGACTGGGTTGCTGTAGATGACTCCACTGGAAATGTCTTCATTGGACAGTGTACAGCCCTGCCAGGTGACACCGTCAAATGGCAGAGCCGTACATTAGTAGTACCGAGCAAAAAGAATTGTGCCCGCAACGATTTCTACCGTATTAATGACCTGGGGCTCGTGTCTGAACGTCAAATTATTGGACGTGTATCACTTATTGTCTACAGTCATGATAACCGATATCCTTTCTGGCGAGGCTATGACTACCGCCGACTCCTTCTCCCGAAATGAACGTTCTGCTGTCTACGACTTACTTCGGTTCCATACAATGGTACCAGAAACTCTATCGCGCTGATGAAACATGGATTGAGCACTGTGAGAGTTTCAAAAAGCAGACCTATCGCAACCGCTGCATCATAGCTACTACACAAGGCTTACAGATCCTAACAGTGCCCGTTGAGCGCGATTCTTCTGGTTTTATCAAAGATATCCGCATCAGCGATCACGGTAACTGGCGCCATCTGCACTGGAACGCCTTGCTGTCGGCATACGGTGAATCACCGTTTTTCGAGTATTACGAGGACGACCTGCATCCGTTCTTTGAACGTCGGTGGACGTATTTGTTTGATTTCAACGAGGAAATCCGGATGAAGATGTGTGAACTACTTGACCTGCGACCTCAGGTACGCTACACAGAAACCTATGTTGCAGAAGTCTCAGATCCTATATCCGACTTCCGCGAAGCTATCAATCCGAAGCATCCTGCTCCCGACCCCGACTTCGTGCCGCGTAGATACTATCAGGTCTACGAGGCGAAGCACGGTTTCCAACCAAACCTCAGCATCGTAGACCTGCTATTCAACATGGGACCAGAGGCGATCCTTTACCTCTAATAGTTTCTTTCTTCACCTTTTCGCTGTTCTTCTCACCATCTGTCCTTCGTTACAATGTCGTCAGCCCAGCGATGATCCTTTGGGAATGGTTGTCCGCCCCAAGCCTTCACCTGCGTCCACGGCTCAGCCTCATCGGTCCAGAAGGGATGGTTAGCAGGCAAGCCGAGTGGCATAAACGCAAGACTCGTCATGTAAAGCGAGCCATTGTTTGTATACCAATCAGCCGTTTCTGGCTGATGGCCACAAAAACCTATGGTCAGATAGCCTGCTTCGTTGTAATTTGATTGCTGATCAAACATGCGATGCATAACTGCGGTAAGTGCGGCACGCACTTGTCCGTTAGACAAGTCTTTCGGCAATTTCTGATACCACGCTATCAGTGCTAATGGCTGCATAGCTGCTAAACGATAAGGCGTTGAGCGGCCGATGACGGGGAACGTACCTTCTGGCGAAATAAAACGTTCCAAAATGATAGAAAACTTTTGTGCACGCTTCAAGGCACGGTCATAGTACTTCTGGTACTCTAAACGTGTATTTGCCTTTGCGTCAATCATATTTTTCAGCGTTTCCAGATACATCGCATGGAATACATAGCTACTGTAATAATCGAAAGCAAACACAGGGCCATCAGCATACCAACCATCGCCTATATACCACTCCTCCACCTTACGTATGGTCATCATCACACGGAAATCGTCATATTCCTTTAAACCTGCGGCCTTTGCTATGAAACTCTCGATGATTGAAGAAAAGAGGAACCAGTTAGTATAAGGAGGCTCTATCGAACGCAACTTCTTGAACGCTTCGATATAACGATTTTTCGTCGTCCGATCCAGAGGCACCCACAAGGCATCATAGGCACGAATGAATGACTCAGCAATATATGCAGCATCCACTAAGTTCTGACCGGAGACCCCCCAACACAAATAGTCTGGCGAATCAGGGTCAACAGAATTCTTGTATGAAGCTAAAGCCCACTCACGCAATTGTTTGCGTAATTGACCTTCGGCTGTCTCATCATCTGGTAGCGAAAGCCACGGCGCCACACCAGCCATCAATCGCCCGAAGGTCTCCATATAGACCACTTTGCGGTTGCGGTTGTCAAAGGAAGGCGAAAATTCCGTTTTCATATTCTTTTGGAGTTCACCTTTGGCCATGTTCTCTAGCACTGGTTGCGCCATCTTGTAGGTCTGTTCCACCCAATAATCACGGTCTGTCTGAACCACCTTCTTCACTTTCTTGGCTTGTAGCGGCAACATCAACATAAGAGTTGCCATCAAAAAGAACATTTTTTTCATTAGATTACATTTTTATTGGAAAACTATCGATTGCAAAAGTAATGAAAAAATTGCTAATTTCCAAACTTTAAACAACAAAAAAATGCAGCCCCGTAAAGAGGACTGCATTTCTTTTTATTGTAACAACAGAATTATTCTGCAACGAGTGTGAAGCGCTTAAAAGCAACAATCTTCAGTTCCTTGTCCTGCTGGCTGAGCCACTGGGATACAGTGGCCTTGTCACCATCACCGAACTGGAACTCTTGGTCAACGAGGCAGCTTTCTTTCAGGAACTTCTGCACGCGTCCCTTAGCAATGTTCTCAATCATCGGCATTTTCAGCTGAGCCTCACCCTCGGCCTTTGAAGTCTCTATCAATTTACGGGCTTCGTCAGCCTGCTCTTGAGTGAGCCATCCCTTAGCCATGTTCGACTCAATGTGATCCTCACTATCAACGAGGTTGGGATTAATACCTGCCTTCTTAAGCTTCATCTCAACAAACTTCTCAACCTGCTCCAATTTGGTCTTCTCAACGGCAGTCTTGTACTCCTCGTCCAAAATTTTCTGGTCAACGCTCTGAGCGTCAAGAGCAACTGGCTTCATGGCTGCCACCTGCATAGCCAGTTTATGACCAGCCTCCTGAGCCAACTTGTTGGTCTGAACCATGGTACACAATGTATGCTTACCCATGTGGTCGTACACCTCAATGTTGTCACCCTCCAGAACGAGATAGCCATCCAGTTCCATCTTTTCGCCAGTAATACCCGAACGCTGTGTAATAGCTTCCTGAGCTGTCTGGCCGTTGATGTCGAGCACCTTTACAGCCTCGATGTCAGTAGCCTTAGCAGCGATAGCTGCGTCAAGAATGCTCTGTGTCAAAGCGATGAAGTCAGCACCGTTAGCAACGAAGTCTGTTTCACACTTCAGGGCAATCATTGCAGCAAAGCCATTCACACATTTCACGAGAACACAACCATTAGAAGTCTCACGGTCGCTACGCTTGGCAGCGATAGCCAGTCCACGCTCACGGAGCAGCTCCTTGGCCTTGTCGAAGTCGCCTTCGGCTTCGGTCAGAGCCTTCTTAACGTCAGCGAGACCCGCGCCAGTCATAGCGCGAAGCTTCTTAATATCATCAATTGAAATTGCCATTTTATTGTCTTTTTTAATGCACAATGAAGCTGCACCTAATTTATAATACCTTTCTTTGATATTCACTATGCAGTCAGCACGGCGCAGCTAATTGTGCATTGTGCATGTGAATTGTGAATTATTCAGCAGCGGGAGCCTCTTCTTCTGCAACAGGAGCTTCCTCTGCAGGAGCTTCCTCCTCCTTACGAGCCTTGCGGGCAGGACGACGTACAGCCTTCTCCTCGACCTCTTCCTGTGCTTCAGAAGCTTTTTCGTCAGCCTTCTCAACTTTGCGTTCCTCAATACCTTCGGCAATAGCTGCACAGCAAGCGTTCAGAATAGCTTCAACACTGTCCTTGGCATCGTCGTTAGCAGGAATGACAAAATCAATGTTCTTTGGCTCACTGTTGGTATCGACGATACCAAACACGGGAATGCCCAAACGATTGGCCTCACGAACGGCAATCTGCTCTTTCAGTACGTCAACAACGAACAGAGCGCTGGGCAGACGGGTCAAGTCAGCGATAGAACCGAGGTTCTTCTCGAGTTTGGCACGCTGGCGGGTAATCTGCAACAGCTCACGCTTCGACAGGTTACCATAAGTTCCATCGTTCATCAGTTTGTCAATATTTGCCATTTTCTTCACAGCCTTGCGAATAGTGGGGAAGTTAGTGAGCATACCGCCCGGCCAACGCTCAATCACATAAGGCATGTTTATGCTGGTTGCCTTTTCGGCAATCACTTCTTTTGTCTGTTTTTTAGTACCAACGAATAGAACCTTCTTGCCACTCTTGGCAATCTGCTTTAAGGCATCGGCAGCCTCGTCAATCTTGGCAACCGTCTTATGCAGGTCGATGATGTGGATACCGTTACGCTCGGTATAGATGTAAGGAGCCATGGCGGGGTTCCACTTACGCTTCAGGTGACCAAAATGACAGCCAGCCTGTAGCAACTGATCAAAATTTGTTCTTGACATTTTGCTTTAATTTTTTTAATTGTTTACTTTCTTTTAAATCTGTGTTAGATCAGCTCCCAAGTAGTCCCATAGGAATCTCAAGAGTTTAGATGCTAAACATAGTTCCGTCACATTAACGCTTACTGAACTGGAAGCGACGACGAGCTTTTGGCTGACCTGGCTTTTTACGCTCAACCTCACGGCTGTCACGTGTCAGGAAACCAGCATCCTTCAGCTTCTTCTTATCCTCTTCGTTCACCTTTACGAGGGCACGTGCGATAGCCATGCGCAGGGCCTGGCTCTGACCAGTGAAACCTCCACCGTCAAGATTCACCTTAATGTCATACTTCTCAGCCACTTCGAGCAGGTTCAGCGGCTGCTTAACCACGTACTGCAGGATGGCAGAGGGGAAATAAACTTCAATATCCTTCTTGTTGATCGTAATCTTACCAGTACCTTCCTGGAGATACACACGAGCTACTGAACTCTTGCGACGACCGATTGCATTTATTACTTCCATCTTACCTTATCTTTTATTTATACTGGTTAATATCTATTGCCTTTGGCTTCTGAGCCTCGTGTGGATGCTCTGTTCCCTCATAAATGTAGAGGTTATTCAGCAGTGAACGACCGAGAGGTCCCTTCGGCAGCATACCCTTCACGGCATGACGCAGAATCTTGTCAATACCGTCCTTGCGCTGGCGCAGCTGGGCAGGCGTATTGAAACGCTGACCGCCAGGATACCCAGTATAACGGGTATAGACCTTGTCAGTCTCTTTTTTACCTGTGAAAACCACCTTATCGGCGTTGATAAGGATAACATTGTCACCGCAATCTACATGCGGAGTGAAAGTTGGCTTGTACTTTCCGCGAATCAGCTTAGCTACTTTCGAGCAGAGACGACCTACCACCTGATCGGTTGCATCGATGACCACCCACTCCTTCTTTGCTGTCTCCTTGTTGACGGAAATAGTCTTGTAACTTAAAGTGTTCATTTCTCTTTTTGGTTTACTAAAAAACTTTTTTACATTATTCTTTTACACACACAAACCTTACATCCGAGGTCTAACGCTCGGCTGCAAGTCTAACGTATGCTGAAACGCTGATTCACGAACCGCTTCGCCCGGCCAAAGACGCCGCTATTCACACAACATTTCGTGGGGATTCTAAGCCTCTCCCCAATAATCGGACTGCAAAGGTACTGCTTTTTCTTCATGTAAAGAACAGCAGCACCTCCAAAGTTGCATTATTTATATTTATTTAACACATAAGAACCTCTACAATATGCTTGCCAGGCACGGCTTTGATGACAGTTCCCTCGATGGGGAAACCGTCGAGCACAATACGCTTCACACCGCTCTCCTTTCCGTCGGGATTCTTAACGGTGATGTCAAACTCGGCATCGCGCAGAACACGGTGTACTGTGTACTCCTTCAACGTCGCGGGGATACACGGGTCTATTTCCAGCCCGTCGAACGTCGGCCGGATGCCCAGGATATACTGAGTCACCGTCAGCCAGTTCCACGCCGCGGTGCCCGTCAACCACGAGTTCTTGCCCTCTCCCGGCTTCGCGGCGTCCTTGCCGGCCACCATCTGGCAGTACACATACGGCTCCACCTTGTGCAGCTGCTGGTCCTTGATCCACGCTGGACAAATCTTCGTGTAGTGCTCCCAGGCGTCGTTGCCGCGCCGGGCCACCGTCTCGCCGATAATCACCCAAGGATTGTTGTGGCAGAAGATGCCCGCGTTCTCCTTATATCCGGCGGGGTAGCTGCTGATCTCGCCCATCTCCACGTAATACCGCGTGAAGGCCGGGTTGTTCAGCACCATGCCGTGCTCACAGTCGAGGTATTTCTTGCAGGAGTCGAGTGCCTTATCAACCATGCCGTCCTCCAGTCCAATCCCAGCCATCGTGCAGAAGCCTTGGCTCTCGATGAAGATCTTGCCTTCCTCGCACTCCTTGCTGCCGATCTTATTCCCGTAGAAGTCGTAGGCGCGGAGATACCACTCGCCGTCCCAGCCGTGCTTCTTCACTGCCTCTACCATCGCGTCGATGCAGCCCTGCGCCCTGTCGGCCTCTGTCTCGTAGGTTGCGCTATTAGCGCAGCTTACCGAACCGGCCAGCTCCCGGCACAGCTCCACGTACTGCTTCCCCGTGAGCACGAACAGCCCGGCTATCATCAGGCTCTCGGCCTTCGAGCCCTCGCTGTTGTTCTCCGTCGTCTGGAAGCTCTCGTTGGGGTCCCACGAGAAGCAGTTCAGGTTCAGGCAGTCGTTCCAGTCGGCGCGACCGATGAGCGGCAGCATGTGCGGTCCGAGGTTGTTCACCACGTGGTCGAACGAGATGCGCAGGTGCTCGAACAGCGTCACCTCCGTGCCCGGCTGGTTGTCGAAGGGCACCATCTCGTCGAGTATCGAGAAGTCGCCCGTCTCCTTGATATACGCCACCGTGCCGAAGATCAGCCAGCACGGGTCGTCGTTGAACCCGCCGCCGATGTCGTTGTTGCCCCGCTTCGTCAGCGGCTGGTACTGGTGGTAGCACCCGCCGTCGGGGAACTGCGTCGAGGCGATGTCGATAATTCTCTGCCGGGCGCGGCTCGGAATCTGGTGCACGAACCCCACGAGGTCCTGGTTGGAGTCGCGGAAGCCCATGCCGCGGCCCACGCCGCTCTCGAAGAAGCTCGCCGAGCGAGAGAAGCAGAAGGTAATCATGCACTGGTACTGGTTCCAGATGTTCACCATCCTGTCGAGCCGCTCGTCGCCGCTCTTCACGGTGAACTTCGACAGCAGTCCGTTCCACATCTGGCGCAGTTCGGCGAAGGCGGCATCGACAGCCTCCACCGTTGAGAAGCGGGAGATGACGGCATGCGCCTTCTCCTTATTAATAATGGTGCGGTCGAGAGAACCAAGGGAGGTGAGAAGCAGACCCTCCCCCGACCCCTCCCTGTGAGGGAGGGGAGTAGTTACTTCTGCCGCTGCATTTCCGTCTTGAGAGTATATACTCCCCTCCCTCACAGGGAGGGGCTGGGGGGAGGGTCTGCTGGGTATGGGCATGAACTTCTTCTCCTGCTCATTCTCCGCATATCCTAACACGAAGATAAAATCCTTGCTCTCGCCAGGCTGCAGCTCCACCTCGATATAATGCGAGGCTATCGGGCTCCACCCGTGCGCCACGCTGTTGCTGGGCTTCCCCGCCATCACACACTGCGGGTTGGAGAAGTCGTTGTACAGCCCGATGAAGCTCTCCCTGTCGGTGTCGAAGCCCTGCGCCTCCGCATTCGTCAGCGCGTAGTAGGCGTAGTGGTTGCGGCGCTCCTTATACTCCGTCTTGTGGTAGATGGTGGTGGCCTTGACGGGAGAACCGTCAAGCGCGACCCGCTCTATCTCCACCTCCCCCGTCGACCAGTTCCGCTGGAAGTTCTCCATGTCCGTGGCCGCGTTCCACAGGCACCACTCGGTGAAGGAGAACAGCTTCAGCCGCTTCGTCTCTCCGCCCTTGTTCGTCAGCGTCAGCTTCTGCACCTCCGCCCACGTCTTCAGTGGCACGAAGAACAGCACTGAGGCCTCCACCCCGTTCTTACTGCCCGTGATGCGTGTATAGTTCATGCCGTGGCGGCACTCATACGAGTCGAGCGCCGTCTTGCACGGCTTCCACCCGGGACTCCAAGGCTCAGAGTACTCACTCCCCTCTCCAGTCGGAGAGGGGTCAGGGGTGAGGCTTTCTCTGATGTAGAAGTACCTGCCTCCCGCATCCATCGGCACGCCGTTATACCTGTACCGCGTAATGCGCCTGAACTTCGCGTCCTTGTAGAAGTCGTAACCGCCAGCGGTGTTCGAGATGAGTCCGAAGAAATCTTCGTTACCTAAGTAGTTAATCCACGGGAACGGCGTCGCCGGATCGGTGATGACGTATTCGCGATTCTTGTCATCGAAATATCCAAAAGTTTTCATACCTCTTTAATTAATCTTTAGTTACTGATAATTATAACGTCCTGTAAGTTTCTTGAACCTGTGTGCAACAGCCTGTTTTATCTGAGAGAAATTGCCAAAACGCAGGTTGCGATAGAGTTCCTCAAAAGAGCGGGCAACCTTAACCCACGGATGCCCCCACCCCATGATGCGGTAGACACGCTGTTTATATTCCACATTCTCTATCACGTATTTGGGATGTCGTAAGGGCCATTGCAAGTCGTGAGATGGCAGGGAGAGCAATCGCTGCATCGCTTTAGGCAGGGTTTTCAGCGGCGACTGGAAATGAGCCGACTCCTCGCTGACGGCCGTATTCTGAATCAAGTTCTTGGTAGGTACAATGGTCAAGCCGCTGTTCAGTGTGCAGGCCGTCCAAAGAAGCGTCTCATAGATGGAATTGCCTGATGCCTTGTGCTTACGCAGTTTTTTCAGCATCTCTTTTCCTCCTTCGTGGCGATTGGCCACGTATGCCTCCAGCTGGTGCATGTTAAAGGCATCATCGACAATGGGATAGCCTACCTCGCACCGGCTGAACACCCGCCGCCACGAAGCCCATCCCCAGATGCTGAATGCCGTCGTGAACAGGTAGTCGTAGGGCGCATCCGTCTGTTCCTCGTGATTGAAGCCTGCTATCATCGTGATGCGGTTATCGTGCTCATAGCGCTCAAGCATCTCGCGACAGAAAGGGATGAACGACAGCGACGGGGTAGAATCGTCTTCCAGCACAATGCATTTGTCGGCCAATGAAAAGGCCCACGTCTGCGCCTTGTGGTTCGACAGCCAGGCGCCACTGTTCTCTGTGTGATAGCTGCGATGGACGTCACATTCCCAGTCTATCTCGCAATCATCAACGATCTTTCGTGCAGCTTCCAGCTTTAGCGCCTCTGCCTCGTTGCGGGGCCCGTCCTGATAGATGAACAGCCTTGAGGGGCGCGACTCACGAATGGCATTGAACGTGCGTCGGAGTGTCTCTGTACGTGAAAAAATGATGAGCAGCACGGCTACGTCATTCTGGGAGGGATATTTCATTTTTTCCATTTCAGCAGTGTCTTGTAGGTGTGAACAAGCAGATAGGCCATGCGTGGCGGCAATAGCAGGACGATACGGTCCATCAGGGGAATATCGCTGGTGAGCTGACGGCGCAGGGGCCGGTAGTATTCGTCGAGAACGTTGAACTGTCGGCGGTCGATAAATTTCTCGTAGACCTTCATCTGATGGTGTACGAAAGCCGAACGATAGCGTTCCCATTGCGGTTGCAGCGTCTGGCGCAGTTGGTCGTCGTAGATGCGAATCCAACTCAACGTTTCCCTGCGACTGTTAGGTACATCCTCATAGTGCAGATAGGCGCTTATCTCAGTAAAGAATACCTTGGGCTGTTTCATCAGGCATTTAATCTGCATGAGTGAGTCTTCGCGCTCCACTATCTCACGAGATGCATCCAGACAACCTTCCAGTAGCTCGCGACGGAAGATGATGCCCCACAAGACACAGAACTGGCTGCGCAAGGCCAGCAGATCGCGAATCAACCGCTCAGGCTCAATGAAGCCTCGCAGTCCCGAGTCATGACGGTGCCCATATTGGTCGTCGTAAGTACCTATCACCTCGTCGGCTTCCGTCTCGTTGATAATCCTGTGCATCACAGCCAGTGCATGTTCCGTGAGAAGGTCATCGGCATCGGCAAACATGATGTAGCGGCCTTCACTGTGTTCCACACCATATCGGCGGGCAGCCGTCACACCTCCATTGTCCTTATGAAAAACCTTCAGCCTGTGTTCACTCACTGCCCAGCGGTCGCAGATGTCGCCAGAGCCGTCAGTGCTACCATCCTCGACAGCCACCACCTCAAAAGAGTCAAAGTCCTGCCGGAAGATGCTCTCAAAGCATTTGTCCAGATATTCTGCCTTATTGTAGACAGGTATGATGACGGTTATTTCCATAAGGTGTCTTATCGTTTTTTCTTGAAGACAAATTGCATACACTCACGCAAAATGGCTACATTCAGCAGGCGCATGGCAGCATAATAGAGTGCGGCGGCAACGATGATGCGCAGCAACAGAAGCAGCCAGAGATTCTCAACAGGCAGCGTTGCATAATGGACTGCCAGCATAACGACTGCCGAGATGATGACAAAGGGTACCGTGTCTCGCAGCAAGTCCGTCATGCGAAGTCCTATAATGCGACGGGCAAAAGGCTGCCATGCTATCAGCCACAGGATATTAAACAGACTGTAGGCTATCACCATCACCGTAATACCTTGTCTGTAGAACAATAAGATGACCACTAACTGTAGCAGTATCTGTCCGATGTTTAGCCACATGTTCACGTCGCTACGTCCGTGACTGATGACCAGATTCTGAAAAAGAGTGAATAGCGGCATGAAAGCACCGCTCAGACAGAGTATCTGCAACAACGGGACACAGTCAATCCATTTTTCTCCGATGGTGCAGAGTATAAACTCGCGAGCCACCAATGCCAAGCCGAACAAGGCAGGAAACGACAGGAAAGCCGCAAAACGTACCATTTTTCGAAACACCTGGAGTTCGCGTTCGCGCTCATCGCGCACACTCACCAACACAGGCTGAGCCACCTGCGACAACATGCCCCCCACCGTCTGGAAGGCCATGGCATCCCATTTGTAAGCCTGAAAGAAGTTTCCTACCACCCTGGCATCGCGGAACAATCGTCCAAAAATGACGGTGAGCATGTTCTGATTAACAGTGTTGACGATCATCGTAACCAGTATCTTCATTGAGAACGAAAACGTCTGACGGATATAATCGAAAGTGAAACGCAGCGAGGGTTTCCATCTTACATAATAGAAGCGTCCCAGAACCAGAACCAGGGAGTTGACCACCTGCTGCCAAGCCAGGCTCCAATAAGCCATACCGTTCTGTGCCATCACGATGGCCGTCGTTCCTGAAAGCAACAGCGCGGCTATGTTGATGATTGTGATTTCGCGGTTCATCATATTCTTCACAAGATAGGCATTCGTCGAAATGCCAAACGACGAGATGAAGAAGGCAAGAAACAGGAAACGTGACAAGTCGGTGAGACGGGGCTGATGAAAGAACCACGCAATGAGCGGTGCCGAACAGAACAGCACGGCATAGAGTAGCCCGCCCATCAGGATATTGAACCAGAACACGCTGTTGTACTGTGCTGCCGTAGGCTTTTTCTCGTTGATCAGTGCCGTGGAGAAACCACTCGACTGCAGGTTGCCGGCAATGGCCGAAAAAATAGCCAGCATGCCAATGAGTCCGGTATCCTCTGGAGAAAGTTTGCGCAGAATCATAATGCCTATGAGCAGGTTCAGCACCTGCATGGTGCCGTTGTTCACAGCCCCCCACATCAGTCCTTTTGCCGTCTTTTCTTTCAGATTTTCCATTCTAACGTGCAAAAATACGATTTTTTGTTTGATTATCCAAAATAAAGTTTGTAAATTTGCACACATGAATATGATGATGCCTGCAAAGAAGCCCCGCTTGGAATGGCTTGATGCCCTGCGTGGCTTCACAATGATTATGGTGGTGGCCAACCACGTCGCACAGATAGGCTTTGAGGAGGAGTGGAAACATTCATCATCGCTGCAGTTCCTGCTGTTGTTCCGCATGCCGCTCTTCTTCTTCATCAGCGGTTTCCTGGCCTACAAAGCCTCACAGATATGGACTGCCCGCAATCTGAGTGGACTCATCTTGAAGAAAGTGCGTGTGCAACTGATTCCCACCCTGGTATTCTTTGCACTGGCCACAGCTATCCTGAAGCCTCATTTCTGGCCAGGCGTCGAAGAGTCGTTCCACTCACCGACCAAAGGCGGTTACTGGTTCACATTGGTACTGCTCTACATGTTCCTCATCTATTATCCCTTTGCCTATTTGGAGAACAAGATTACATCGCACATGCCGCCTGTCAGCGCCAAGTGGATGTCGGCTCTGCTCATCATCCTGCTGTTTCTTGTCTCACTGGCCTTCTACGACAGTTGCTACCAGCCCAAATACTTCTCATGGGCCAAGGGTCACCGCGGACCGATGACCGACATTCACCAGTTCCTGCTCGACAGCAGTCTGGGGCAACTGATGCTCTGGATGCCGTTCTTCCTCTATGGTAATATAGCCCACCGCTACTGGGACAAGGCGCAGCGGCTGATGGACTCGAAGTGGTTCTTCCCCATCATCGTACTGTTGGCCGTATTATGCACGCTTGATGCCTTAAAATGGCACACCCTGCGCATGGCTTGGGCCATCATTCCATTGACGCTGGCCATGTTCCTGCTCCTGACCATCACGCTGATGTACTTCCGATACTACCAGCACTATTTCACGAAACTGACGATTATCGGAGCCTCCCTCCAATACATCGGCCGACGAACGCTGGATATCTACCTCATCCACTTCCTTTTCCTGCCGAGCCTGCCCAGCATCGGCTCGTTCTTCAAGCTCTATCGTCACAATTTCATCACCGATACGACAGTCTCAATTCTCTTTGCGCTGCTGGTCATCGGCTTTAGCATTATTGCCTCAAACATACTCCGTATCAGTCCTTTCCTTAAGAAATGGCTTTTCGGACGCTCTTAGTCTACAACAGAAACGATGGGAACAAAAGCCTTGCATTATCTGAAATTAAAGACCATTGCCTTATGCGTGATGACGGCGTGTCTGACCGCTTGTGCGGAAAGGACAGCTCTGTCGGGATTTGTAAAACGCAGTGAAACGGGATTCGTCATTGATGGCCGCGCCTACACCTTTGTCGGCACCAACTTCTGGTACGGCCCTATCTTGGGGTCAGAAGGCCAGGGCGGCGACCGCCAGCGCCTCTGCCGCGAATTGGACCATCTGCATGCACTTGGCCTCGACAACCTGCGCATTCTCGTAGGCAGCGACGGTGAGCGAGGCGTAGCTACGAAGGTGGAGCCTACGCTGCAGGTGGCCCCTGGCGTATATAACGACACATTACTGGCCGGTCTCGACTACCTGCTCATGGAGATGGGAAAACGCAATATGAAGGCCGTGCTCTTCCTCAACAATTCGTGGGAGTGGAGCGGCGGTTATGGCTATTATCTGGAACAGGCAGGCGCAGGCCGTCAGCCACGGCCCGACGAGGTCGGCTATCCGGCATTCATGCAGGCTATGAGCCAATATGCCTTCAACAATCGTGCCCACGAGCTGTTCTACGACTACGTGCGCTTCATCATTAGCCGACAGAACCGCTATACTTCTTTATATTATAAGGACGACCCCACCATCATGGCCTGGCAGATAGGCAACGAGCCTCGTGCCTTCAGCGAAGAAGCCAAGCAGCCCTTCGCCAAATGGCTCGGCGAGGCGTCGGCCCTCATTCGCAGTCTCGACCCCAACCATCTGATTTCCGTCGGTTCGGAGGGCATCTGGGGATGCGAGATGGACTCAGCCCTCTTCCGTCAGATTTCTGCCGACCCCAACATCGACTACCTGACAGCCCACGTCTGGCCTTATAACTGGAGTTGGGTGCGCAAGGATTCGCTCGCCGCCGACATCGAAGGCGCTTGCGTAAAGGTGCACGACTACCTGCAGTCCCACTTCCTGATAGCCCAGGCGTTGCAGAAGCCTCTCGTCATCGAGGAGTTCGGCTTTCCCCGCGACGGCTTCAATTTCGCTCCAGGCTCCTCGACTGCATCCCGCGACTTTTTCTACGACTATATCTTTTCGCTCATCCAGCGTGAACCAACCGTTGGCGGCTGCAATTTCTGGGCATGGGGCGGTGAGGCCCGTCCCCGGCACGAGCAGTGGCAGGTGGGCGACCCCTATGTAGGCGACCCGGCTCAAGAGGCGCAGGGACTGAACTCCGTCTTCAACTGCGACAGTACGACGCTCGCCGTCATCAAGCGATATCATATCACGAAGTGACGCGCCTATCAGCAAGAAACATACCGAAGAGAATGAGCAGGGTTCCGAGGATGAACCACAACGTTATCTGCTCGTTAAGGATGAACCAGGCAAAGATAATGGTCGTAACGGGATTCAGGTAGACATAGTTCGTGGCGACAACGGCACCTAACCGTTTCAGCGCCCAGTTCCATGCCAGGAAACACAGCATGGAAGCCACACATCCAAGAAACAGCAAATTCCATAGCAGCTCAGGCTGTGCAAAGAGCAGGTGGATGTTCAGCTCAGGGTGTACTATCATATAAGGTATCATCGACAGCAGTCCGTAGAAGAAAACCTTGCGTGTGACGAAAACCGTATCGTAGTGCTTATTGGCGGGTATCATCAGCAGGCTGTAAAACGCCCAACAGAGGCAGGCGGCGAAGGCTAAGGTGTCGCCAAGCGGCGAGAGGTGAAGTACAAAATGACCGTTCATGACAACCACGATGACACCTGCTGCCGCCATCAGCGTGCCAAAGGTCTGCATGCGACTCAGTCGCTCAGATTGATAGAAAAGCGCTATGATAGCAGCAGCAAAAAGCGGGCACAAGCTGACGATGATGCTGGTGTTGGTCGTCGTCGTGTAGTTCATGGCAGAATTCTCTGTCAGGAAATAGAGCGAGCCTCCCGTCACGCCCAGTGCCACCATCAGCAGTTCATCACACCAAGAGTCGGCCATCCAGCGAATTCCCCTCATGAGGCTGTAGGCCAAGAGTAGTGCGTAGGCAATGATGAAACGCAGGATGAATATCTGTGCCGCCGTCAGTCCGCCAAGCAGCAACAGCTTGGTAAACACAAACGTCGTTCCCCATGTGGCCACCACCACAAAAGCAACAAGATGAGGCAGAAACCTATTGCCTTTTGACATCGCGTAGGAAAAGCGTCTTTGAGTCGTTGTAAAACTGTACGAAGTCGGCAGCAGAAGGATGGCCGGGATAGGGTGCAAAGAAGTGGCCGGGCTTGTCGTGGGCATTCCGCCAGACGAGGACGTAGCTAATCGGATGGCGCGCCAGGACGGGTGCCAGCGTATGCGTCCACCAGTCGGTGGTCTTGATGCCCTCGTAGCCTGTCTCGGTCAGTGCAACGGCTTTCCCGTGTTCGCGGGCAATGCGGCACGCCATGCCGAGATTTTTGTCGAGTTGTGCGGCATAGGCGGCCACTCGCATCGTATCGGCATCGGGGGCAAAGCAGTAGCAGTCGAGTCCCATGAGGTCAATCACGTCATCACCGGGATAGCGCTCCAAGTATTTCTCCGGATTGCCGTCAGGCTCGCTGCCGGGTGAGTAGGCGTAGAGAGCATTGACAACCCCCTTTTCCTTCAGCCGGCTGACGGTCATCTGCCACAGTGCCTTGTATTGCTCTGCTGTGCAGTGTGCCTGTCCCCACCAGAACCAGGAGCCCGTGTGCTCATGCCAAGGACGGAAGATGACGGGTATGCGGACACCCTCAGGCGTCACCAAAGAGTTCAGGAAGTCGGCCACACGGTCAAGCCAGGAAAGAAAGCGTTCATGCTTCACGCCGCCTTCCAGTATGGCGGCAACGGTTCCCGATTCTACCTCCTTCAGCGAGTCGGCAACCCACGACGAACCGCCGCTGAGCGGGTTGTCGAGGTGCCATGACAGGGTTGTCATGCCGCCGCATTCATCGTGGGCAACAATCTCCTTGCGCATGCGGTCGAAGGGTACACCGTCCAGGTTCTTGTCGTGACCCAGTTCCAGATGTCCCAGATCGAAGCTCAGCAAAGCGGGAAAATCACCACAGACGCTTTCAGCGTCGGAGCGCTGGTGAACAGCCGAGTCGCCGGCATCGTTGTTCTGCCAGCCGATGCCGTACATCGTGTCGTCGTGATGGCCGAACATGTAGACGGCACTGTCGCCCAGCGCCTTCAGGTTCTGCAGCAGGCTCTCCGTGCGCTGGGTACGGCCGCTGTCAGCCAGCGGGTCGTTCTCCACAGGCAGTCTGCAGCCGCACGACACCAAGATGATTGCTGTCAGCGCAAGTAAGGAAGTGAGAGACGGCTTGTTCATTTCGACACCTTATTTATAATTAGTTGGTGCAAAGATACGTAAAAAAGCGGAATGTGCAAAACTTTCGGTATAAATTCCTGTTTTTTATGCCTCGCATTTAAGAGAAATATATTATCTTTGTAGCCTCCAAAGAAGTAATATATGGAATTTCAAGAAAAGCTGACAATGCTGCGCCAACAGCATGAGAAATTGCTTGGGCGCAGGAATGAACCACTGTCGGGAGGTAACGGCATCTATGACAAATACCGCTATCCTGTGCTGACAGCCGACCACACGCCCTTGGAATGGCGCTACGATTTCTCTGAACAGGACAACCCCTTCCTGATGCAGCGCATCATGATAAACGCCGTGTTCAATGCCGGTGCCATCAAGATGAATGGCAAGTACCTGCTGATGTGCCGTGTCGAGGGTGCCGACCGCAAGTCGTTCTTCGCCGTAGCCGAAAGTCCCAACGGCATCGACAATTTCCGGTTCTGGCCAGAGCCCGTCACCATGCCCGACACCCCCGTTCCCACCACCAACATCTATGACATGCGCCTGACGCAGCATGAGGACGGCTGGATCTACGGTGTCTTCTGTGCCGAGCGTCACGACGATTCGCAGCCCGGCAATCTGTCGGCAGCCACTGCCACTGCCTCCATTGCACGCACCAAAGACCTGGTGACATGGGAGCGGCTGCCCGACCTGAAGTCCAGAAGCCAGCAGCGCAACGTCGTGTTGCACCCTGAATTCGTTCAAGGCAAGTATGCTTTCTATACCCGCCCACAGGACGGTTTCATCGACACAGGCAGCGGCGGCGGCATCGGCTGGACGCTGGTCGATGACATTACCCATGCTGAGGTGGGTGAGGAGATCATCATTAGCCCGCGCCACTACCACACCATTACCGAGGTAAAGAACGGCGAAGGCCCAGCCCCCCTGAAGACCCCGCAGGGATGGCTGCACCTGGCCCATGGCGTCAGAGGCACGGCCGACGGACTGCGCTACGTGCTCTATATGTACATGACCGCCCTCGACGACCCCACGCACGTCATCGCACGGCCTGGCGGCTACTTTCTGGTGCCAGAGGGCGACGAATACGTCGGCGACGTGATGAACGTGGCCTTCTCCAACGGCTGGATCATGGACAGCGATGGACGCATACTAATCTATTACGCCTCGGCCGACACCCGCATGCACGTGGCTGTCTCTTCTGTGGAGCGCCTCGTCGACTACTGCATGCACACCCCCGAGGACGGACTGACCACCACCGCCAGCGTCGAAGCCATCAAGCGGCTGATTGCCAAGAACAAAGCCCTCAACCAATGACCATTCAAGCACTTAAAGACGATGCGTGCCAGCTGTTGGAAGGCAACATCCTCTCATTCTGGCTTGACCACATGCAGGACAACGTGCATGGCGGTTTCTACGGACGCATCGACGGGCATGGCCAGCTGCATCCCGAGGCCGAGAAAGGGGCTATCCTCAATGCCCGCATCCTCTGGGCCTTCTCTGCCGCCTATAGGTTTTTCTCTCATGAGGTCCATAAGTCCTATAAGACCCGTCTCTACTTAGAGGCGGCGACACGCGCCAAGGACTACTTCATCGACCACTTCATCGACCACGAATACGGTGGCGTCTATTGGAGTGTCGATTACTTAGGACGTCCGCTCGACACCAAGAAGCAGTTCTATGCCATCGGCTTCGCCATCTACGGACTGTCGGAATATGCCCGTGCCACAGGCGACCACGAGGCACTCGACTATGCCTTGCAGCTGTTCAACAGCATTGAGCAGCATGCCTTCGACCGTCAGTACAACGGCTATATTGAGGCCTGTACCCGCGAGTGGGGCAAGATTGCCGACATGCGTCTCTCTGAGCTCGATGCCAACCATCCTAAGTCGCAGAACACCCACCTGCACATCATCGAGCCCTACACCAACCTCTATCGCTGTCTCAAGGAGTTCCAACGCAACGCTTCTTGCGACTACCTGCCTGTTATTGGCGCCGTGTTGCCCATGACAATCAGCATTCCGCAAGAGACGATTGTCCGTGTCGAAGCAGCCCTGCGCAACCTCATCGACATCTTTACCGACCACATCCTGAATCCAGAAACCCACCACCTCGATCTCTTCTTCGAAATGGACTGGACGCGTGATGCTGACCTTCGTGAGAGCTACGGCCACGACATCGAGTGCTCGTGGCTGATGCACGAGGCGGCATTGGTGCTTGGCGACAAGCAGGTGCTCGACAAGGTGGAGCCCATTGTCCGCTTGGTGGCACAGGCCAGCGAGAAGGGCCTGCGCCCCGATGGTTCCTTGATTCATGAAAATAACGACTGTGACCTGCATTGGTGGGTGCAGGCCGAGAACGTGGTCGGATGGCTGAACCTCTACCAGTACTTCGGCGACCGTCAGGCGCTGGAGAAGGCGTTGCGCTGTTACCAGTACATTAAGGACCATCTGGTCGACTGGGAGCACGGCGAGTGGTACTGGAGCCGCCGCGCCGACGGCACCGTCAATCGCGACGACGACAAGGCCGGATTCTGGAAATGTCCCTACCACAACAGCCGCATGTGTCTCGAAATAATAGAACGACTATGAAGAAAATAGAAGACATTCAGGAGTTGCGCCAGATACAAATGGGTATCCTCGACGCTGTCCACCAGTTTTGCGAGGCCCATGGCCTGCGCTATTTCCTCAGCAGCGGCACGCTGATTGGTGCCGTGCGCCACAAGGGCTACATCCCATGGGATGACGACATTGACATCTACATGCCCCGCAAGGACTATGAGCAGTTCCTGCTGTCATTCACTGACGACAAGGGCGTCTACCGCGCCATCAACCCACAGACAGAACCACATTATTATTACACCTTCGCCAAAGTGGTCGACCAGCGTACACGCATGGTGGAGCACGAGACCGAAGGCTACGAGATAGGCGTCTACATGGACATTTTCCCTGTGGACTACGTGACGGACGACCAGCAGGAGCGTGCGCGCATCTTCCGCCAGAAGAAACTGCTCTACAAGATTCGTCGCTGCAAGATCTCGCAGAGCAACCCCCTGCAGTCGCGGCTGGCCTACTGGGTCTACAAGTGCTGGCCCATGAGCGTCCGGCAGATAGAGCGCAAGATTCGACAATTAATCGTGTTGGCAGAACCAACACACACCGTCTGCAACATGACCGAGGCCGGCCCCGGCATCAAGGGCTGCTTCCCTGCCGAGGACATCGCCTCCAGCGTCGACATCCTCTTCGAGGGCCGTCAGTACAAAACCATGATCGGCTATAAAGATTATCTCCAGCGCACCTACGGCGACTACATGACGCTACCGCCCGAAGACCAGCGCGTCACCCACAAGTTTGAGGCCTACTGGCTCGCACGCTAACAGCGTGCAAAGGTAGTGCAAACCGAGCGAAATACAAAATTAATTTGGATTATTTTTTATTTCCGGGGCATCCTGTGCAGATATCTCGGCGGATATTTTTCCCAGAACGACGGCGATGCATCCGCCCACGATGCCGAAATAATCCGCTAATTATTCGCAACCGCACGAAAAAAGTGACAAGGTTTAACGAAAAAATGGGGAGCCTCCGCAGTTTTTCCCAGGCCTTGGGAACTTTGTCCCAGGCCGTGGGAACTTTGTCCCAGGCCGTGGGAAATAAAAGCGCAGCTATCGGCAAAATAAAATATATTATATTCTGCCGACAACTGCGTTTTTTAACACATTGCTTAGTTGGAAGAAGTCAAACCCAGATTTTCTTGTCTTGCTTTTGGTATTCAAAACCTTGCGATGAACTGAGGGTTTTCTCATAAATCTTCGACGCGAAGACAATATCATGGAGGGCAATGCCATAGTTATAACTCAGAATGCGCTCGTCGTCACTGGTGCGCCCAGGGTTCTTTCCTTGTAGTACATGGTGAATCTCGTCGTATTCACGGAACTGATGGAAGTACTTCCACGTCTGAATCTGTCCTGTGTCATCACCAAACACTTTGTCGAAGAAGAGGTCGCAGTTCTGGAAACCACGTACATGGACGGGGATTACCGTCATACCTTTCTTATATAGACTGTTGTCAGGGAAGAGCAGTTCTGTGGCTACGGTGACACAGGAAATGAGGACGTCGGCCTCTGAGAGGAACGTTATGGGGTCGTCGATGATTTCAAACGTTACGTTATCGTAGGCCTTGAAACGCTCCATGAATTGCTCGGCCTGATTCTTATAGTGCATCAGACGGATCGTGATGTGGCGCTCACTATTGTCGGCAATGAGACAGAGAGCTACGGCGCGTGCAATATTTCCCAAGCCTATCATCGAGTAGGTGTCAACACCTTTGCGCTGAAATGTCCTTGCAGCAAGGGCTGCTACGGCACCCGTCCTCATGGCTGTGATCCAGTCACCGTCCATCACGGCCAGTAACTGTCCCGTCTCAGCATCGTAAAGGGTGATGTCGCTTTTTAGTGTGGGCGTCTGACCCTCGATACGGCTTACGAGCTTTATGCCGAAGTATTTCTTGCCATTACGCTTGGGTAATAGACAAGGCATCGTGGTAATAAAGTCCTCACCTTGCGGATGAACACTGAGTTTGGCGGGCATCTGAGCTTCGTCTTTCATAAGGAAGCCTTGCCTGACCCATTCGATGCACTCTTTAGGATTAATGTTCAGCTGTTCTATTTGCTGCTGTTGTATGACGGAAACCATAGTTCTTTGTTTATTTGATAAGTATTTTTAGTGTTGCGTGACTTTTTCTTTCATGATGCTGGCCACCTGTTGGGGTGTCAGCGATACGCGGCCCTTCATGAACTCGGGCACGTTGTAGCTCTTCATGAGCTGTCGATGGTAGTCGGGATTCTTACAGGGCAGTTCAAAGGGTTTCGTGGCATGTCCCGTGCTGTCGATGTGGGTAAAGAACGGCCGCGTAAAGACACCGTCGTAGCGGCGCGAGGAGAAGACCACCCACCGTCCGTTCGACGACCAGGAGTGATAGCTCTCCGTATCATTACTGTTCGCCTCGTCCAACGGATGTGCACTCGCAGAGTCGTCCATCTGCATCATCCACAAATCAGCATCGCGGTGCCAGATGTGGAAACAGCCCCACTCGCCCATGGTGAACAGCAGCCAACGGCCGTCGGGCGAGATGCGCGGCAACGTGGCACTCATGCCCAGCGAGTCGGCAGCAAACACCAGCTGGCGCTCGCCAAAGCGACGGGTCTGCGGATCATACGGCTTGCGGTAGATGTTGTACTTCAGCTCCTGATAGCGCAGTGTGATTTCCGGCAGGTCAACGCTGTCGGCCTCATACTTGAAGTGGGCGCTGCAGTAGTAGAGCCAACGGCCGTCGGGCGTCCAGCAGGGGAAAGTCTCCAGTTCGTCGGGACGGTCCTCGACGGTGCTCATCTCATGGCGGTCCAGATCGTAGGCCATGAGGTGGCTCTCGCCGTCGATCACCTCTATCTTGTTCAGGTCAGAGGTGTGAAAGGCCTGCATCGTCTTGTTGGTGCTGTAGACAATGAGCTTCTGCGTAGGATGCCAAGCCGGGTAGACGCCTGGGGAGGAACCGCCCCAGTCTATCTTCTCCACCTTGCCGTCGTAGGCTACCAGCGTACCGCCATGCGACTGGCGTGCATGGAGCTGCATCCGCTGCGGATTCCACTGCTGATAGCTGTGACAGTTGACGCACTGTCCGCCAGACTCCGTGGAACAGAGCATGTTGTCAACGACGACCTGCTCGTCGAAGTTTTCGAGACAACGCTGATTGATGGTCAGCTCCTCGTATGAGACGTAGGAGGGGGATATCATCCTGTAGCTCAGCCACGCGTCGATGCTGTCGGGCGACACCTCGATGTTAAAAGGCTTGAAGCGCACCCACTGGCCGTCCTTCTCGGCAAACACCTCCACACTGATGCGCCTACCGGCAGCGGTGGCCGTCAGACGATGCCACTCTTCCACATCGGGACACACTTTGAGTCCACCGCACACCAACTCACGGTCGCCGACAGAGAAACGGGTGACGACATCGTCGGCCGACACCAACAACTCAAAGTTCAGCGGGGCCATGTTCACAGGAATGGTCACCTCGGCGTAGTCGGGGTAAATGGGCGCCTCTTTCTGCACCTGCTGGTAGTTGGCAGGCACCTTCGGCTGCTGGCAGCCCACCAACAGCAGCACCCACAAAAGCGCTGCTAGAACAAGACCATGCCCAAAGGACGCCAGGCGACGAAAGATGGAGAGACGGCTCATGCTTCTTGGGAATTTAGAATTCACGGTTCATTAACAGGTCGAAAGCGTTGCGCAGTTCGTACGACAGGCGGCAGGCTAACGCCTCGTCTGTCAGCTGTTCACCCTTGATGTCGTCCTTCACCAAACCGTCGGCGCTCCAATAGTAGCGCGTCTCGTTGGCTCCCGACTTCTCGAAAAAGAAGATGAGCGAACCGTCGTCGTCGTAGAGCAGCTCCTGATAATGGTCTGTGGCACCGACGTTAAATTTGCGCACAATAAAATAAGGTGCATAACGCTCCATGCCCAGGTCTTCGTCAAAGTCACCATTGTAGTAGTAGCGGGTGACATCCTTGACGGGGCCGGCACCTGCTGCCATATAGTTGCTGGTAACGACGGTCTCGTCGGGCGGCAGTTCGGCTTTCTTCTTGGCATCCTGACACTCCTTCACCTGAGCGTACTTCTTACGGATATCGGCCAGCACCTGATGCACCGATGCCTTCTGTTGGGGCTTCACGGCGTAGGCAGGGCCGATAGCGCGCTCCTGCAGGGGCTCATCGTCGCGGAACCACGTCGTGTTCTGGTCGCCTTGTCCGAAGTATTCGCTGCCGATATTGCCTTGGCTGTACTCTGCGGGATGGTGGATCTCGCAGCTCTCCACGCGGATGGGCGAGCCGAGGTCGAACAACTCGCCTTTGTTCTGGGCGAAGCGGCAACGTGAGAAGCGCGTACCCGTACTGTTGGCTACGGCGATGAGGTTGAACTCACGGCAGCGCACGAAATCGCAGTCGGTGAACGTGCAGTCCTCGGTATTGTGAATCTGCATGATGCCGTAGGAGCAGTCGCGGATAATGCTGCGCTCCATCGTCACCCGCTTACAGCCATCAGTCTCCAGTCCGTAGGTGCCACAGCCGTAGAGGTCGCAGTTGGCGATACTGATGTTTTCGCTCTTGACGGCATTGATGACGCCTCCCTCGCAGTAGCCTTCCTCGGTATGTCCTAAGGTGAGACGCTCCAGACGGATGTTGCTGCAGCGGTAGAAGCTCAGGATATAGGCGTAACGGGGCTCCACGACAATCTTGCAGCCGTTGCCGCCACGGATGGTGAGGTTACGCATGCCTATCAGGTCGAGCTGGCGGCCGTCGAAGCGTTCGCAGCTCACTTTCAGTTCGCTGGCTGTTTCGCGCTCGTCATAGTAGTCGGTCGTCCACAGGAAGCCTGTGCGACGGAAACGCTCCTTGTCGTTCAGCAGGGGCGTGAGGTTCAGCACACAGCCCTCCTTGATGATGACGGTGCGGTTGCTACCCAGCGCGTCGATGAACTCACGGGCGCTGGTGACGGTGATTTCTTTCTTGGTGGACTGTGCCTGTAGGCCGATGGCTGTCAGCAGACACGCGAGAATCATGGTTGATAGTCGTTTCATAACTGAATGGAATTAATATCTTTTTGAATTTTATGGTTCAATGATTCTACAGCGGTTGCGCTGATAATAACGCATGACGAAACGCGTCAGGTCCTGCTGTTCGCGGTTAGCATCGCCCATACTCAGAAGGTGCTCTATCAGGAAATGCTCCAGCTGCGACTGGTCGCTGGTCAGGAAGTTGGCTTCACGTAGCAGAGGAAGAACGGGCTTCAGCGCCGGATCGTCGGCAATGCGCTGCGGACGGTAGAGCGTCTCCTCATAACGACGGGCCCAAGGGCCATGGAAGTCTGTCTTTTTCAGCATGCTGATATAGCGCTGGGCGGCCACAAACTCTCCGCCCGTCAGCGAACAGAGCATCATCAGCCGCAGACGCTCCGCCGTCCAGCCATATTCCACGCCGTCCTCCATACACCAGCGGTAGCAATAGTTGGGTATGCCATACTCCAAATAGAGCCGCTTACCAATCGTGTGGATCATCCTGACGGGGAAAGGTGCATTGGGAAGCGCCGACCCATTAGGATAGTTGACGGTCTCATCGCCCGTCTGTCCCAGGCGGAACAGTGCGAGATTGCGCATCAGGCAGATGGCACGGGTTGGTTCGCCCTTGACGTTCCTGGCCGTCTCAAGCATCTGTTCCCAGCGTCCTTCGTCCATGCTGCGACTCATTGACAGCTCACGATGGAAATTATCGTCCTTATACCAACTGACGGACACCCATACCGTCGTTGCAGCGAGTACGGCAACTGAAGCCCAACGCCGCAATGGGGCAGAACTGACACGTGGGCAGACGGCCATGACTGCTGTGCTGGCAAAGAGTATGACGTAGGGGATATAATAAGTGGAAAAACTTTCGCCGTGCATGGCAAACACAGGCAGTGCCGTCCAGTAGATGTTCACGATGTTGGTCTCGTGATAGAGCGTATGGTAGCATACCTGCGGTACGGTGATCACAGAAAGCAAAGCCAGCATCCACGCAGAAATCCTTTGTGTCTTTGTGCCTTCGTGTTCTGTCATCGCCATCAACGCCGTTCCCAGCAAGCCATAGAATCCGAACAGGGGATAGCTGATGCAGGTGGACAGCACGAGGAACAACAGCCGCGCCACCGCACCTCTGCCCGTCACCCACCGGTAGAGTCCTGACAGAGCCACCGCCACGATGATTCCCACGGTGGCAACGAACAGCACGCCTTGCAGCTTCTGATAGTATACCCAGTAGCCCAACGTGACAACCGTCAACAGCAATGAGCCCACCGGCACCAACGTTGGCCACGTATCCGTCAGGCGGAAGGCACGCTGCGACAGCCACATAAAAAAAAGCCAGAGCAGGCACAGCACACCTGCCCCGAGCATGGGGTAATAGAAAAATTGTGTGAGATAGCAGCCCACCCACGTCAGCAGGCCACCCGCCTTCACCATCTGCTGTTCAAAGAACAACGGCGTATGGAGAAAAAGGTTCTGCTCTTGCGCTGTCCACAGATAGTCGTTTTCGAAGACGACCAACAGTCCCCACAAGAGCGCCACAACGAGGTATGGCCAACCTTTCTTTGCAATCATGGTGGTAAAGTTACTATTCTTTCCGGACTGCCGCTGATATTTTACGGACTCTTTTCGTTCCGTTTTCGTCCGTATATTGTTCTATCACAATGCCGCGATAATTACTGCCTTCCGACAGACGGCGTCCGCTCAGGTCATAAACCTTCTTTTCCGATGCCTTTGCTTCCGTGCTGACGGTGACGACGCCTGTAGGATCAAACTCCGTGAACTGCCAGGAGTCAAAGCACACGTTCTTGGCTTCCGTAAAGACGAAGAATACGTTGTGAACCTTCGTGAACGAGGCCGGATTCAAGTCAATGGTGAAATCTTTGTATGAGGTAGACGAGAAATCCACTGTAGCAGCGGCGGCCTTGGTCTTGCCGTCAAGACGAATTTCCAGTTTGCCTGTTCCCTTGGCTCTCAGCGTGAACGAGCTGGCACCATTCGTGCCAAAATCGACCTTACGCACTTGCGTCCAAGCACCAGCGGCCATCTTGATGTAGAGATTCTCAGCGGCATCGTTGCCAAGCGTGTTTCTGGACGATGCCGACTTGACATTCTTGAAGTCCTCATAGCTCACGCCTGCTGAGGTTGCCATTGTCTCAGCTTGCTGCTGGTCGTAAGGGTTCAGGTTCTTAATGGCACTGACGCCCGACTTGTTCATCGTCACCTTACTGAGTTTCTGGCTTTCTTCGTCGACCGTCAGTTTGTTCACACAAAGGGAACGGTAGCCTGAGGCCCCTCCGTCCATAGCGCCCTTGCCCTTCATGGTCTTCTCAAGCACGTTGCCATGATAGAACAGATAATACGTGCCCTTATATTTATGCAGATGGGTGTGGTTGTTGCCATAATCGGCACCTAAGCTTCCGAAGCTGCCTTCGTTGGGCACATACTCACCACGATATTCCCATGAGTTGGGGTCCAGTGGGGTGTCCGTCACCATATAGCACATGCTGCAGGCCGAGGGCGCTGCCTGTCCGTTGCGCTTCTCGTAAGTGTTCCAATTAGGACGGTCGCCCCAGGAGGTATTATAGGTATAGACAAAGCGACCGCCGATGATGTTCAGTTCGCTGGCCTCAAAAAGATAAGGCGCAGGCATATTCACAGCAGCACCATCGAGGGCTGTCATAGACGGCTTCAGTTTGGCAATGCGCGAGTTGCCTGGCCAAAGCTTTGAGCCTGACGACTGTGGGTCGCCACCTCCAAAGGCTATCCAACCTGTGCCTGTGGAGTCAATCACTGCACCTGGGTCGAACACCCAGTTACAAGGATCTACACCAGCCATTCCGTGACGAATCATTGCCTGACCAAGGGGTGAGGTGAACGGGCCAACAGGTGATTTCGTGCTCTTGATGACACCCACACTACCGCCACCGTTGGCAAAATAAACGAAGAACTCGTTGGTTTTTGTGCCGTTGGAATTTTCTTTTTCGCGCCATACGGCGGAAGGAGCCCACGACTGTCCAGCCCAACCCGTTACCTTACCCACATCGATGGTGCCATGGAAAGTCCAGTTCACCATATCGTCGGTAGAGAAGACAACGAGTGACCTGATATTGCCATAGCCGTTGCCGCCCGTCTTCTTGTTGGCAATATACTGCTGGTGGTCGTTGGTGCCGTAGACATAGAGCCGACCATCGTATTCAATGGCAGTAGGGTCGGCACAGAACACGCAGGAACTGATAGGGTTGCCGTTACTGGTACTTTTATATTCTGTCGCAATGGCTTGCGCCTTTGTCTGAAGACTTGCCGCTATAAAGACAACAGTCGTGATGATTGCTTTTTTCATATATTTTTTTATCCTACCTGACTACCTGGCTTCACATCCTTCGTTGTGGTCACTACGCTGAGGCTCTCGTCGGCATCAACGGCACTCAGAATCATACCCTGACTCTCGATACCCATCATGTTGCGAGGAGCAAAGTTGGCCACGAAGAGGATTCGCTTACCGATGAGTTCCTCAGGCTTCTCATAGAAGGCAGCGATACCTGAGCAGATGGTACGATCGGTACCAGAACCATCGTCGATGGTAAACTGCAGGAGCTTCTTACTCTTCTTAACCTTCTGACAATCTTTTACGAGACCTACACGGATGTCGAGCTTCTCGAACTCCTCGAAGCTTACTGTATCCTTGATAGGAGCAGCCTTATAGTTAGCTGCCTCGTTGGCTTTCTTGGTAGCTTCGAGCTTATCCAGTTGCTTCTGGATAACCTCATCCTCAATCTTCTCGAACAGCAGAGCAGGCTCACCCAGCTGATGACCAGCCTCCAAGAGGTCTGTGCTGCCCAGCTGCTCCCACTCGAAGTTGCTGATGTTCAGCATCTCGCGAAGCTTCTTACTGCTGAATGGCAGGAATGGCTCGAAAGCGATAGCGAGGTTAGCTGTAAGCTGCAAGCAGATGTTCAGGATTGTCTCGCAACGCTTTGGATCAGTCTTCCAAACCTTCCAAGGCTCACACTCTGTGATATAGCGGTTACCAATACGAGCCAGATTCATAGCCTCGAACTGAGCATCGCGGAACTTGAACTGTTCCAGCAAGGCCTCAACCTTAGCCTTTACATCCTTGAACTCCTCAAGGGCCTGCTTATCTACATCCTGCAATTCGCCACAAGCAGGAACAACACCGTTCCAGTACTTCTTGGTGAGCTGGAGAGCGCGATTCACAAAGTTACCGTAAACAGCTACAAGCTCGTTGTTATTGCGATCCTGGAAATCCTTCCAGGTAAAGTTATTATCCTTAGTCTCAGGTGCATTGGCTGTCAGTACATAGCGCAATACATCCTGCTTACCAGGCATATCAACCAGATACTCGTGGAGCCATACAGCCCAGTTACGAGAGGTTGAGATCTTATCGTTCTCAAGGTTCAGGAACTCGTTGGCAGGAACGTTGTCTGGCATGATATACTTGCCGTGAGCCTTCATCATTACAGGGAAGATTATGCAATGGAACACTATGTTGTCCTTACCGATGAAGTGAACCAGACGAGTATCCTCATCCTGCCACCACTTCTCCCAGTTGCCCCACTTCTCAGGCTCCTTCTCGCAAAGCTCCTTGGTGTTTGATACATAGCCGATGGGTGCATCAAACCAAACATAGAGTACCTTACCCTCAGCATCCTTTACAGGCACAGGGATACCCCAATCCAAGTCGCGAGTCATAGCACGTGGCTGCAGATCCATATCGAGCCAGCTCTTACACTGTCCATATACGTTTGGACGCCACTCCTTGTGGTCCTCCAGAATCCACTGCTTCAACCAGTCCTGATACTCGTTCAGAGGCAGATACCAGTTCTTGGTCTTCTTCAGTACAGGAGTTGATCCAGAGATAGTAGACTTAGGATTGATAAGCTCTGTTGGAGAGAGGTCACGTCCGCACTTCTCACACTGGTCGCCATAAGCTCCCTCGTTGTGGCAGTGAGGACACTCACCAGTTACATAACGGTCAGCCAGGAACTGCTTAGCCTCCTCGTCGTACAGCTGCTCAGTAGTTTCCTCAGTCAGCTTGCCCTCGTCGTAGAGCTTCTTAAACCACTCGGCAGCAAACTTATGGTGAGTCTCACTTGTGGTGCGACTATAGATATCGAACGAGATACCAAACTCCTCGAAAGAATCCTTAATCATCTTATGATAGCGGTCAACCACATCCTGTGGGGTGATACCCTCTTTACGGGCACGAACGGTAATGGGCACACCATGTTCGTCAGAACCTCCGATGAACATCACCTCACGCTTCTTCAGACGCAGGTAACGTACGTAAATGTCGGCTGGTACGTAAACGCCAGCCAGGTGACCAATATGCACGCCGCCATTGGCATAGGGCAGCGCTGAGGTCACGGTTATTCGCTTGTAATTCTTCTTTTCCATGAGTAAAATTCCGTTTTATTTGTAATATTTGGCTGCAAAGGTATAAAAAAACTCAAAAATAATACGCAAAAAGAGGTTAATTATCAAAATAATTACTTATCTTTGTCGGCAAAACCACTATTCACTTCTTTATAATTAATAATTTAATGTGTATGAAACGAATTGATTTCTTAACGACAGGGTTGTTGGCTTTAGCCCTTACACTCCTTGCGCTACCTGCAAAAGCACAGAATTCAGACGACGAATACGGCATCTTCGACCATCTCGGTGCCGGCATCTCTTTGGGAACCGACGGAATTGGTATTGACGTGGCTGCTCCCATAACAGACATGTTCGCCGTCAGGGCTGGTGTATCGTTCCTGCCAAAAATCAAAATCAAGAAAAACATTAAAATAGACGACAACAACCCCACTGTTGCCGATAACGTTGACTTGCAAGGTAAGCTAAACGTCTTCAATGGTAAATTGCTGGCCGACTTCTATCCTTTCAAGAGCAGTTCGTTCCATTTGACAGCCGGTGCCTTTATCGGCAGCGACAAGTTGGCTACCATCACTAACACTTCCATGTTCATCAAGGATCCTTCCAAATATGGCAAACTGGGACTCAAGATGGGCGATTACCGCATTACTACCGACAAACAGGGCAAAATTGATGCAGACGTCAAGGTGAACAGCTTCAAGCCTTATCTGGGTTTCGGCTTTGGACGTGCTGTTCCCAAGAACCGTATCAGTGTGTCGTGCGACTTCGGTGTGCAGTTCTGGGGTAAACCAGCTCTTGGTGCCATAACCACCGATGATTGGGGCGACCAACATTATCACAAGTTCAAGAGCAGCGATTTGGACGACCGTGATGACGATGATTTAAGGGATGCTGTTGACATCTTAGAGAAAATTGTTGTTTACCCGGTACTGAACATCCGCCTTAGCGGACGCATTTTCTAAAAAAGAAACAATCAAATTAATAATAAATATGAAAAAAACGTTTTTCTATTTCGCTTTTGCTGCATTTGCAGCTGTTTGTTTGACCGCATGCAGCAGTAACGACGGTGATGATGATAATTCGAAAGTGAAGCCCGTCAACCTCAGTACTGCCAAGTATGCCGATCAGGCCGCACAGTACCAACTCTCTACTCCCGTCAACTCCGGGGTTTACCAGTTGAAGAGCATTGACTTCACCGAGGGTGGCAATATCCTGTTGGAAATAGGGAATACATCCTCTTCGTTAGCCTACAACAATAGTTCATATATTCTGGAAAAGGCTACCGTCTCGGGTGACACCTACACCATGAACGGTAAAATTCAAGGAACTATCAAGGTTATTGCCGCTGGTTCACGTGAGACCCGTGCGGCAAGTCATGTTCAGCTGATTATCAATCTCGACGTCAAATTCTCAAAGACAGAAACCTTGACCTTCACTACCGAAAACGGTACCACCGTGACCGCCACCAAGACGGTTCCTACCACTGCCGACGAAGCCATGAAGAACTTGGTGCGCACATGGAACATCCGCGGCGCCATTATCGACTTGAGCAGCAAAGAAATTAACGCTTACGAGGATTTCGACAGCAAAGGTGATGGCTTCTATATGGAGGACATTCTCAACGAGGCTGTTAATCAGGGCGTGAACCTGACAGAGAGTGAAAAGGACTGCTTTAGGAAAGTCGTCAAGAGCATTGAAATTTCCAGCTCCAAGTTTATCATCAAGTACGCCGACGGTGGCGAAGACGCTGCCGACTGGTCGTGGGGCAATGCCGAGAAGACTATGTTCAAGATTAAGCTGAAGAGTGTCGGCATGGGTAACAAATTCATTGCTGACAACTCCACTATTTCTGTTGCTTACAACGGAAATCTCTGCAACCTGAAGCTGACGACCACCATTACCGACAACAGTAGCAAGAAGTGGGACGTCATTCTCACAATGAAGTTGCAGGCTGCTGAGTAATTCCTTGTCCGCATCATATGAAGTCACGGATTTCGTTGGGAGAACTGACGAAATCCGTGGCTTCATATTTCTGCTGGTTTAGTTCGTCTGTTGATATACACGGACGTAGTCTATTTCATAGCGCATCGGGAAGGCCGTATCATCGATGGTGCCGCCGTTATCGCCTCCCAAGGCCAAGTTCAGCAGAATAAATTGCGGACGGTTGAAGGGATTAAGATAACGCCCTATGGATCCGTTGACGGTCGCGCTGAGTGACACCTCATTGAGTAGCTCGTCGTCAAGATAGAGTCTGATGGCTGTTTCGTCCCAGTCCATGCGCCACACATGGAAACGCAGAGCCCAGTCAGGATCGCGCTGTGTGAAATGAGCGTATGGAATGCGCTTACTGTTCCACACAGCACGGTAGCGCTGGTCGTTGCCCCACGCCACATTAGCCAGGATATGCGGCACGCCGTTGATGCGATAATACTCCATCACGTCTATCTCGCCACACGACGGCCACTCCATGCCGTCGCCCAGCGTCCAGATGGCAGGCCACGAACCGCCTGCCGTAGGAATGCGGGCACAGACTTCCAAGCGTCCGTAGAGGAAACTGTATTTCCCCTGTGTCGTCAGGCAGGCCGAAGTGTAGTCGATGGCCTTGCGCTGTTGTCCCCAGTGGCGTCCATGCTCGCGATAGGTAGGATTGGGACGTTGCTCGCGTCGAGCCTCGATGACGAGCAGACCGTCCTGCTGAAAAGCGTTCTCCGCCTGATACCACTGCGCCTCGTGATTACGTACAAAGCCGTGCTCATAATTCCACACCAAACTGTCTGGTCGGCCGTCACGGTTAAACTCGTCACTCCACACCAGTTTCCATTCCTGCGCCACGAGCGGCGTCAGCCAACTTGCCAGCAATAGCAAAAAAACAATACTTCTCTTCATTGCTCCGGGAACTGTTGATAGATGCGCAGGCCATAGTCGACACTGGCTGCAAAAATATACTCCATGATGTCACTGGTGTCGTGCTCATAGTCAATGGCCGCCTGCGAGCGCAGCCAGAAGATAAACTCCACACAGCAGCCAGCCTGCGTTGCCTCCGCCTGACGCACAAGCGGATTCTTCTCGCCAATCACCTTCGGATTGTCGCGAAGCCACTGTTCGATATGATGACGGAACTTGGTGATATTGGCCACTCCGTCGTCGTCGATGGTGAGCGAGCGGAAATCGAAATACACCTTCCTAACCTGCTTGCGGCCCTCGCGCTGCTCCATTCCCAACCAGTTCTGGAACGAGCCGTCAACCAGCGTCTGCGGCGTGACGGTGATGATGGTATTATCAAAATTGCGTATCTTCACCGTTGTCAGCTTTATCTCCTCCACACGTCCGTTGGCACCAGCCGCAGGCACCGTCACCCAGTCGCCGATGTGAATCATGTCATTGTTGGTCAGACGGATACCAGCCACCAAGCCTTTGATAGTATCCTGGAAGGCCAGCATCAGGATGGCCGATGCGGCACCAAGTCCGGCAAACAGCGTCGTAGGATCTTTATTGATGATGATGGCAACAACGACAATGATGGCGATGAAGACAACGATGATCTTCAAGATGCCGCAGACGGAATAAAGATACTGCTGACGCGCCGTCCGGGGCCCGTCTTCAAGCAGTTTGAAAGAGTCGGCAAATATGATTAAAGTCCGCACAGACATCACAGTGATGTAGATGGCCGTAAGGCGAGTGAGCACTTCGCGGACCGTTGGGAAATCATAGAATGTCCAAGGCAGTAGCATCCAGATAACGATGGCAGGCACGATGCTGCACGCCGCCATCAGCACCTTGCGGTTGAAGATGACGTCGTCCCATTTTGCATCTGTCTTCTTCGTCAGGCTCAGCACAATCGGCACCAGTATCTTGCGGCACAGCAGCCCCGCCAAGACTGCCAGCAATATGGCAATCACCACCAGCACCATATGGCCGACATACGCCACGACATCTCCCTCCAAACCACAGGCCTCAAGCACCTGATGAACCCATAACTGAATCTTATCCATCGTTTTCTATGATCTGTCTTTTAATATCCTTATATTTCTTTTTTCGTCACAAAGTTAGGCAAAACTTTTGGCTTATTCAAGAAAACAAGGCAAAATCTTGAATAAGCGCACATTTTTTATCTTTTTCTACACGAAGGAAGTGATGTACGGTTAAAAAGCATTAAATTTGGGCCTCTGCCTATTGACTATGGCGGGGGCTTTTACGTCTATAGTATGACTTTGCACATACTAGTATACGCATTAAGATGATGAAGAAAATACTTTCTATCATGCTTTGTACGTTCGCCGCATCATTGGTACAAGGGTGCGATGACGGGAGAATAACGGCTACCGTCGAACAGGTGGTCATCACGACCAGTAAGGAACCTAATGCCCAGAAAAAGGTGGCGGCCCACATGAAGACGAAGGACTACGACGGAGCCATCGGCATCAAGCTGCGTGGCAATAGTTCGTTGGGATTCAACCAGAAGAAGTACACCATCGAGCTACGCGACGACCAGGGCAAGGAGGTGGACGCCGAGCTGTTGGGCATGCCCGCCCACAGCGACTGGGTGCTGCTGGCGCCCTATAACGACGTGTCGGCCGTGCGCGACCCCTTAGCCTTCCAGCTGTGGCGCGACATGGGCCACTGGGCACCACGCACCAGGATGGTGGAGGTGACGGTTGACGGCGACTATCGCGGCATCTACATCCTCTCAGAAGCCATCAAGCGTGGCAAGGAGCGTGTGGACATTGACAAGATGAAGAAGGGCGACGTGAGTGGAGACAACTTAACGGGCGGCTACCTGCTGCGTATCGACACCTTCAACGATGACGATGCCACATTTACCTCGAAGGTGCCTGGCATTGGTAAGGGCATCATGACGAGCGATGTCATCTGGTCGTGCATCTATCCGAAGAAGAAGAAACTACAGCCAGAGCAGTTTGCCTACATCCAGAACTATATCGACACGGTGGAGAAGGTGATACAGTCGGAAGGGTTCGCCAACCCAAAGACAGGCTATGCCCGCTATATCGACGTGCCCTCGTTCGTCGACTATTTCATTCATACCGAGCTGAGCCTCAACGCCGACGGCTACAAGCGCAGTGCCTATTTCTATAAGGAGCGGCAGAACGCCGACGGCACAGGCGGCAAGCTGGTGGCTGGCCCTGTGTGGGACTACAACCTGTCCTACGGCAACTGCAACTTCGCCAACGCCAACAACCTAGAAGCCTGGTGCTTTGAAGGAGCCAACAACAACCCTACCCCAGCCCTATGGCAACGGCTACTCCAAGACCCTGCCTTCCGCAAGGCGGTGAAGCAGCGCTACAAGGCCCTGCGCAAGGGTGTGCTCAGCCTCAAGTCGCTCCATGCTTATATCGACGGTCACGCCCGTCTGCTGGCTCCATATCTTGACCGTCACTTTGAGAAATACCCGGAGCTGCTGGTCACGGAGGAGGAGAAAAACAAACCTGCGCAACAGCCTTTTGGTGGGTTCCCACCGATGGGTGGCGGCTTCGGCGGTTTCAACATGGTCGGCATGTTTGCGGCCTATCGCGTCAGTTCCTACGACGAGGAAATCAAGGTGCTGAAGCAATGGCTGGCCGACCGTCTGGCCTTCCTCGACCGCAACATCGAGCGGTTTGACAGCGACTGGCAGCCCCACATCCAGGAACCCAAGGTAATCAAAATGCAGATGCCTCCGTTTGGCGGTGGCAACGGCTTTGGAATTTAATACTTTTATAATAAATGAAATCAACCATCATTACCATTCTGCTTGCCATCGTAGCAATCGTTGGGCAAGCACAGGCACAGGTCGTTTGGGAGAAGCCGTCGGCCTTTATGGGAGCGTATAACTCCGAGTTCGAAATCAATAAGGTGGAGTTGAAGCCTACGGAGACGGTGTTGCACGTCCTTGCCAACTATAGTCCGGGCAGTTGGATTCGCTTTGCCAAGGAGTCGTTTGTGCAGACACCTGACGGCACGAAGTATGCCTTTACGGGTGGTGCCAAGACCAACGAGCAGGAGTCCGACCTGATGCCTGACTCGCTCTTCTGGATGCCTGAAAGCGGAAAGGCCAATCTGGCGCTGCACTTCAAGCCTGTACCCCTCGATACCAAGGAGCTGGACTTCTCGGAGGGCGATTTCGACGGCGCTTTCTGTTTCTGGAACATCTGCGACAGCAAGACCAAGAAGAAGGTGGAGATTCCTGCCGACTGGAAGGACGTGAAATACGCCAAGGACGAGACGCTGCCCGTTGCCAAGATCAATAAAGGCATCGCCACCATCAAAGTGAAGATGCTGGGCTATAAGCCAGGCATGAATCTGGATTTCTTTGTGGGCACTTTTATTCCGTTAGGCTCGAGGGAACGTTTCGACAAGACGTTCCGCTTTGCCAATGATGGCACCGTGAAGGTAGAAGTCCCTCTGCGGCTGACTCGCGAGGTGACTGTCGGCGTGCGTGGACTGGCTTTCGGAAACATCATCATCGCCCCAGGACAGGAGACGGAGATACTGATGAAGATCTGTAGCGATAACAAGCCATTCCTCGCCTTCAAGGGCTACATGGCCAAGACCAACATGGATCTGGCGAATGCGAAGAAAGCCAACGAAGCCATCGACCTCGTCGGTAATGACGATAAGGTGTTCTTGAAGGTCAAGGAGTGCAAAACGAAGGAGGAGCGCCTGCAGTGCTTGCAGGACATCTTCGACCAGCGTGTGGCCACTATCAGGAAATCGAAATTCACCACAGCAGCCCAGGACCTGCTGTGCATGATGGCAGAGTCGAACTATGTGAAATGGACGCACCAGTTTGAATACAAATATAGCAATTATTATGTGGACGAGGACGGAAGGGTGGTCATGTCTCAGGTCGATCTCTTTGAGAAGATGAAGAAGAACAAGGACCTGCTTCCACTTTCAGAAGAAGAACAGGAATACTCTTGGAAGTACCTGAATGAGCCGACATCGCCATGCAGCCAGGAGTTCTGGGATGCCCCACTGAGCATGTACGACAAGAAAGCCTTGGAGAAGAATCCCTATAACAATGAGCTGAGGTGTGTACATTCTGTTCTGAGGGAGGATAATGAGGGTCTTACGAATACGCTTCTCGAAGTTATGAAGTATGAGGACTGCAAGAATGTCATCTATGAATATCGGGCAGAGCAGAAGCGCATTGCTGACGAGTTGGCCAGCCAAGGAGGCGTCTTCTTCCAGAAGCTCGACGACGTAGCCCCCGAGAACATTCTCCAGACCATACTCGACAGATACAAAGGCAAGGCCGTGCTTATCGACATCTGGGCAACGTGGTGCGGCCCCTGCCGTGCCGGACACCAGGCGATGAAGCCCTTGAAGGAAGAGATGAAGGGTCAGAACGTCCGGTTCGTCTATCTCACCTCACCCTCGTCACCCCTCAAAACCTGGCAGGAGATGATCAAGGACATCGATGGCGACCACTACTACCTGACGAAGGAGCAGTATAACTACATCCTCAACAAGTACGAGTCGGACGGCATCCCCACCTACGCCATCTACGACACCAAGGGCAACCTAACCTTCAAAAACATTGGTTTCCCTGGCAACGACACCATCCGTAAGGAGTTGGAGGCAGCAAGCAAGTAACAAAATTCACCCAAAATCTTGCCGGTATCGGCAAAAATCAGTATATTTACAGCAGAAAATGAACTAAAAACTTGCCGATAAGTAAAAATGGAGAATAAATCAGACTTACAGATGACACTGCTGACAGCACTAAAAGAGCAGAAGTCTTCAAGGTTGAAAGGCAGCATCTATCATCGTACGCAGATCGACCTGACCTACAACTCGAATCATATAGAGGGTAGTAAACTGACGCACGACCAAACACGCTATATCTATGAAACAAACACGATTGGCATAACGGACAACGCTGTCAACGTGGATGATATCATGGAGACCGTCAACCACTTCCGCTGCATAGATTATATCATAGACCATGCAGAGGAGAAACTGACAGAAGCATTTGTCAAGCAACTGCATCTATTGCTTAAAACTGGCACATCCGATAGTCGAAAAGATTGGTTTGCCGTTGGTGACTACAAGCGATTACCAAATGAAGTAGGTGGACAGGAAACATGTCCACCAGAACAGGTTCATCAACAAATAAAGGCTTTGCTCAGCGACTACAATCATCATCACATAAAGACGTTGGAAGACATCCTTAATTTCCACGTACACTTTGAGCGCATTCATCCTTTCCAAGACGGCAATGGCCGAGTAGGCCGCTTAGTGATGTTCAAGGAATGTCTGACCAACAATATCGTGCCCTTCATCATCACGGATGAGCTCAAGATGTTCTACTATCGCGGTCTCCGTGAATGGGGGCATATTAATGGCTATCTAACAGATACCTGTCTGACAGCCCAAGATCAATACAAAGCCCTACTCGAGTATTTCAAGATAAAATATTAAACGTAGATTTCTGGCATTTTCTTCTATCGCAAGAAGTAACGCATTAAATATGAGGGCTGTGTCAAAAGTCAATGTAGAGGCTCCGCGTATTTTTCCCAGGCCTTGGGATTTTTGTCCCAGGCCGTGGGACATTTCTGTGGAGGCTCCGCAGAATTACATGGAGAAGCTATAAGGGAAAATGTAAATTATACAAAAATGCGTAACGCCATGAAACTGAAAGCCCTAAAATCCGCAGATAATTTTTCAATGGTCTAATTTTGCCGTCCTTTGAGACATGTCTGTCTGTTTTTAGCCATCAAAGCGTGTAATCCGACCGGACATAAGCCAGTTTCCCCTTACCCCGTAAGGTCAAGAGGCTTAG
>JAFYDA010000018.1 GCA_017545045.1 Prevotella sp.
GCTCCCAAAGCTGTGCCGATAATGACGCCGCCAAGACCGAAACAGTAATCTGTAAGGACGGTTGTGGTGAAGAAGCCGTTATAGGCAACTAACCCTTGGAGTATCTGGAAACGGATGAACTTATGATTACTGTGATAAAAGTCGTTTTCTTCATAAATAATCCTAAAATTTGATGCAAATTTAGCAATTTTCCAGCATTTTTTCTTATTTTTGCGTTCAAATAAGTATATATAGATATTTGACCCAACACAAAATCATCATGAGCAATCCACTTTTTAACATCCAGTATGGCCTGTTCGTTATCACAACGTGTGACGATGGGCGTGACAATGGCTGTATTAGCAACACCGTAGCTCAAGTAACGGCACAGCCAAACCGCATTTCCGTGGCCCTGAACAAGGGCAACCTGACCACCGAGCTCATCCAGCGCTCGCGCCGGTTCACAGCCTCCATCCTCAGCGAGGCTGCCGACTTCGAACTGTTCAAGCACTTCGGCTTCCAGAGCGGACGCACGGTCGATAAGTTCGCTGACTTCACCGATTGTCGCCGCGTCGCCAACGGCACGATGGCCATCATGCGTGGCACCAACGCCTTTATCTCTGCCGACGTGGAACAGGCTATCGATCTGGGAACTCACATGCTCTTCGTTGGTCTCGTCACCGAGATGGAGGTGCTCGCCGATGTTCCCTCGGCCACGTATAACTACTACCAGCAGTATATCAAGCCGAAGCCCCAGCCCGTCGGCCAGACAGCAGAGGGCAAGACTATCTGGCGCTGCAGCATCTGCGGATATGAATATGTTGGCGAGGAACTTCCCGAAGATTTCACCTGCCCAATCTGTAAGCATCCCGCATCAGACTTCGTGAAGGTCACTGCCGAGGCCGATGCGCCTGCCACTGGCAATAAGTATGCTGGCACACGCACTGAGAAGAATCTCGAAACCGCCTTCGCCGGCGAGTCGATGGCCCGCAATAAGTACACCTACTACGCCTCCGTGGCCAAGAAGAACGGCTATGAGCAGATTGCCGCCCTCTTCCTGAAGACAGCCGAAAACGAGAAGGAGCACGCCAAGCTGTGGTTCAAGCATCTGGGTGGCCTGGGCCAGACGGCCGAGAACCTGCTACATGCTGCAGACGGCGAGAACTATGAGTGGACCGACATGTACGCCACCTTTGCCCGCGAGGCTGACGAGGAGGGTTTCCATGAGCTGGCCGAGCAGTTCCGGGGCGTGGCAGCCATCGAGAAGCATCATGAGGAGCGATATCGTGCCCTGCTGCGCAACGTCGAGGCAGCCGAGGTCTTCCACAAGAGTGGCATCAGCATCTGGGAGTGCCGCAACTGCGGCCATATCGTCATTGGCACCAATGCCCCCGATGTTTGTCCGGTCTGCTTCCATCCGCAGTCGTATTTCGAGATAAACGCGGAGAACTATTGAAGCTTATTCAATACGTAGATGTCCCGACTTGCAGATAGTGTGGGTCGGGGTTTCCGCCATTTACCAATCTTTTGTTTCAATTGTCGAAGTACCTGGTTGCTGACGCCGTTCTATGTGAGGCTGTGTCGCCGTCTTTCTTATTCATTACGTTTGACTAATTCTATCGCCTCTTTACCTGTCAGGTGCTCGATGTCTAAACGTATCATCAGCATGCGGGACAGGCCGTTTTCAATCTCTTTCTGGAGAGCTTCTTCCTGATTCGGATTGTATCGGTTGCCAAGCATACGGGCCACTTCTAACTTCTCATGCTCGTCCTCGATTATATGGATTCTGCCGAAAGCAATCACGCTACGGAAGAAGGTGGTGTACTTTTCCGGCTGAACATCATCTTTTTCGATGACACAGAAAGATGCCTTATCGCATTTGCGGATGGCATCAACCTTATGGCCAGCCAACGCACTATGGAAGTATAGTTTCCTTTCGTGATAGACATAGCTGATAGGAACGGCATACGGATAACCTCCATCGCCAAGTAATGCCAATGTGCCAGAAGTTGCCTTCTGAAGTATGCCAATGCTCTCTTCCTCAGAAAGCTGTTGGCGCTTACGCCTCATTTCTCTAAATCCACTCATAACAATCCTGATACAATATCGCCATGACGTTTCTCGTCGTTCTTCACGCTCTTCACCTCGGGGAAGTCTGCAATCAGGTGTTCATAACCTACGGCAGCATCGTATTCTCCCTTTGCAATCAGCTTATAGAGGCGCTTCCTGCCTAACAGGCAGTAAAGTATAGGCATGATTCGAGCCATCGTTTTCTTGGGTTTCAAAGCCTTTTGTGTATAGGCATGGAACACGCTGGCATGACGGCCTTCTTCCTTCGCCAACTGAAGGAAAGCCTCACGCTCCTTGTCTGTCTTTACCACTTTAGCCAGTCTTTGGTACATCAGCACGGCATCAAGTTCGCCCTGCTGACTACGCAATAGTTCTTTGAATTGTTCTTGTGTCATATTACTAAACTATTCTAATTTTGGCTGCAAATTTACGAAAAAACGGGGAATTATGAGTACCTTTGCCCTTGGATTTAATAGTATTTGTGAAATGGATTATCTGCCCAAAGACCCTGCCATATTGGTTTCAAGCGTGAACATGCTCTTTCGTGACGAGGAGTTTGACACGCTGGAATCACTATGCTATGCCTTTAACAAGGAACCCAGAAACATCAAGGACTACCTCTACAAGCGAGGCTTTGTATGGAGTGAGCAACAGAAACAGTTCAGACCTATCGGCTACGACCAATGATTACGAAAGACAGCATAGAGACCGCATATAGCTTTCTGCACCAGAAGCGGAACGTCTATATCCATTCTACCCTCGACTGGCAGAAGGATGACATAGAAATGGCCATTGGCAGCTATGTGGACGATATGAGCCAGGAACTCTATGAGGCCATATCCGAC
>JAFYDA010000125.1 GCA_017545045.1 Prevotella sp.
ATTCTATTTTGTCGGTCGGGGTTGTAATACATCCTGTAATACATTTAGGCTTTATGATGTCGTAAGACCAACCATGATGCCGTATGCATTTTCAGCGGTGTCCATCCCCTTATTAGCCTCGCTTTCAGCGGGTTAAACTAACAAGGTGCTGGTAATCAGATACTAAAAATGGGAACCCGTAAGGTTCCCATTTGTGCTATTTTGCGGAGAGAGAGGTATCTCTCGCGGAAGGAGAGGGATTCGAACCCCCGGTACCTCTCGGTACGGTAGTTTTCAAGACTACTGTAATCGACCACTCTACCATCCTTCCAGTGCTTCGATTTCTTGAAAGCGGGTGCAAAGGTACGAGTTTTTTCGGAAACCAACAAATTTTTCGGCAACTTTTTATAAAACTTTTGGTATTTCGCCTACTTATTCGGGGCTGCGTCAAAACACAGAACGATGTGCTAAACTCCAGTCCGAAGGGCTTCGGACGATCAGTCCGTAGCGGTGCGGACTAACAGTCCGAAGCCGTCGGATTTTTACAAACAGGCTCCATTTTGTTTCAAATAAATTTGGAAAATCTCTCACTTATTCGTACCTTTGCAGCGTGATTTACCCGAACAACTTCGAACAAAAGATAGGATTCACCGAGATACGGATGCTGCTGAAAGGACATTGCCTGAGCACCCTCGGCAAAGAAAAGGTTGACGAAATGGCCTTTTCGACGGATAATGTACTGATTAACGAATGGCTGCAGCAGGTTCGGGAGTTCAGGCGGCTGAAGCAGGATGCCGACGATTTCCCCATGCAGTATTTCTTCGATGTGAGGAAAGCCGTGGCTCGCATACGCCTGGAGAACACACATCTGGAGGAGGACGAGGTGTGGGACTTGCGTCGATCGTTGGAAACAATCACGAATATTATTAAATATCTCAACAATGCAGAAGAGTTTATTGGCGACCCTATAGCCCACATAGCACTTTCAGAGTATAAATATCCAGCCCTACGGAGATTGTCGGAGGGTGTACAGACCTTCCCCGCCATGATTCGTCGCATAGACTCTATCTTAGACAAGTTTGGCAAGATCAAGGACTCGGCATCGATGACACTGGCAGGTATACGCCACGAGCTGACCAAGACGGAGGGCAGCATCTCGCGTACATTATATACTATATTGCACTCGGCTCAGAAGGATGGACTCGTCGACAAGGATGCCGCTCCGACACTACGAGACGGCCGTCTGGTGATTCCCGTTGCGCCCAACCTGAAGAAGCGCATCGGCGGCATCGTCCACGACGAGTCAGCAACAGGAAAGACGGTATTCATTGAGCCAACAGAGGTGGTGGAGGCCAACAACCGCGTGCGTCAGTTGGAGGCCGAGGAGCGTCGCGAGATTATCAGGATCTTGAGTGTATTCAGCGACGAGGTTCGCCCTCATGTTCAGGAGATTCTTGACTCATACCAGTTCTTAGCTCAGATTGACCTGATACAAGCCAAGGCCAATCTGGCAGAACAGATGAAGGGCATAGAGCCGGGACCGGAAGTGTTGTCGAAACCACACCTCGACTGGATACAAGCCCGCCATCCGCTGCTGCAACTCTCGCTGGAGAAGCAGGGAAAGCAAGTGGTGCCGCTCGACATCAGACTGGAAGCCACGAACCCAACAAACGACACGAATTCAAAGAACAACAAGACCCTCGGACGACTGCTGATTATCTCTGGCCCCAATGCGGGCGGAAAGTCTGTGTGTCTAAAAACGGTGGGCCTGCTGCAATACATGTTGCAATGCGGCCTCTCAATACCTGTTGGCGAGCGTTCCTTATGCGGCACCTTCGATGACATTATGATTGACATTGGCGATGAGCAGAGCATAGAGAACGATCTTTCGACTTACTCTTCGCACCTGTTGAACATGAAGCAGATGATGAAGCAGGCCAACGCACGTACCATATTATTAATAGATGAGTTCGGCGGCGGTACCGAGCCTACCATCGGCGGCGCTATCGCAGAGGCTGTGTTGAAGCAGTTCTGGGAGAAAAAGACATTCGGCGTCATCACCACCCATTACCAGAACCTGAAACACTTTGCAGAGAGTCACGAGGGTGTGGTGAACGGGGCGATGCTCTACGACCGCGGACAGATGCAGGCGCTCTTCCAACTCAGCATCGGACAGCCCGGCTCTTCGTTTGCGATAGAGATAGCCCGTAAGACGGGACTGCCCGAAGAGGTCATCAACGATGCTTCGGACATCGTGGGCCGCGACTACATCCAGAGCGACAAATATCTGCAAGACATCGTGCGCGACAAGCGATACTGGGAGGGCAAGCGACAGACCATCCACCAGCACGAGAAATCGCTGGAAGGACATATCCAACGCTACGAGACCAACCTCGAAGAGATAGAGCGCGAGCGCAAGGCGATTCTGAATCGTGCCAAGCAACAGGCCGAAGAACTGTTGGCCGAGGCCAATCGTAAAATAGAAAACGCCATCCGAGAGATCAAAGAGGCACAGGCAGAGAAAGAGCGCACACGCATCGTCAGGGAAGAACTGCAAGAATTCCGCCAACAGGTGGCCTCCAACGACACCCGCGGACTGATGAGTGAGGAAGACTTTGCCAAGAAACTGCGCCAAATGGAAGAACGAAAAGCCCGCAAGGCACAACGCAAGGCAGAAAAGGGGGAACAGCAGCGAGCCGCAAGCAAGAAACTGGCCGCACGCGCCAAGACAACACCAGCCACGGAGCAAAGACCGCTACAGAGTGGCGACTACGTACACATCAAAGGCCTCGACACCGTAGGAAAGATTGACAGCATTGACGGCAAACAAGCCACCGTCATCTTCGGTAACGTCAAGACTAAGATGAAAGTGGAGCAGCTGGAACGGACTGACAAGAAAAAAACAGAAGCCACCCCAGGCAACAAGCACGAAGGACTTGCCATAAAGACCTCACACATAACAAGCGCCACGATGGAAGACCACCGACACAACTACCACCAGGACCTTGACGTTCGCGGCATGAGAGGCGACGAAGCCGTCAACCAAGTGATGCACTTCATTGACGACTCCATACTCATCGGAATGAGCCGCGTGCGCATTCTACACGGCACCGGAACAGGTGTCCTGCGCCAACTCATCAGGCAATATCTGGCCACCGTCCCCAACGTCAAACACTTCCGCGACGAGCATGTACAATTCGGAGGAGCTGGCATTACCGTCGTTGACATAGATTAAGTGTGCGCACACAAAATCATTAAAAAAGCAAAAAAAATTTGGCTAAGTGCCTGAGACTTCGTAACTTTGCACCGAAATTCTAAAGGATAACGCATTTCTCGTGATGAGAAGACTGCAGAAAGTATAGAGTTATGAAGAAAATTTTAACAATGCTGGGCATGTGCCTTATGGCAACAATGCTTCATGCTAGGACAACAAGTTTTAATTGGAATCCAGTGATGGATGCAATTATTCAAGTAGAAAGTGGCGGAGATCCAAAAGCCGTGAGCGGAAACTCTGTAGGCGCCATGCAAATTACTCCAATACTTGTGAAGGATTGTAACATCATCCTCGAACGAAGAAAGAGCAAGAAACGCTACACGATGGCCGATCGCTACAGTGTGGAGAAATCAAAAGAAATGTTCCTGCTCATCCAGTCTTATTATAATCCAGATAACAACGTTGAGAAAGCCATCAGGTCGTGGAACGGCGGAGCCCGTTACAGCGTCAGGGCAACGAATGGATATTACCGAAAGGTGATGAATAAAATGAAAAATTAAGGTAATTATTTGGATAATTGCCAGAAAAAAGTTACTTTTGCAGTCAAAACCTCAAAACTTAAGAAACAATGACTGCAAAACAAACCATCGAAGCCGGAAAGGCTATCCTCGGAATCGAATTCGGTTCCACACGTATCAAAGCCGTACTCATCGACGAAGACAACAAACCCATTGCACAGGGAAGCCACGAGTGGGAGAACCAGCTCGTGGACGGACTATGGACATACTCCATCGAGGCCATCTGGTATGGCCTGCAAGACTGCTATGCCGAGCTGCGCAAGGACGTGATGAAACAATACGACTGCGAGATAGAAAGCCTCGCCGCCATCGGATTCTCAGCCATGATGCACGGCTACATGGCCTTCAACGAGAAGCAGGAAATACTCGTACCCTTCCGCACGTGGCGTAACACCAACACTGGCAAGGCAGCCGCCGAGCTTTCAAAGCTGTTCAACTACAACATCCCCCTGCGCTGGAGTATTAGCCATCTGTATGAAGCCATTCTCGACAACGAAGAGCACGTGCCCGAGATAAAATACCTGACTACGCTTGCAGGCTATGTTCACTGGCAAGTCACTGGTCAGTTCGTGCTCGGCGTGGGCGATGCCTCGGGTATGATTCCCGTCGACCCCGCCACCAAGACCTATGACGCCGAAATGGTGAAGAAGTTCGACGAACTGATTGCACCGAAGAAATTCGCGTGGAAGTTGCTCGACATCCTGCCAAAGTCGCTGAACGCTGGCGAGAGCGCAGGTTTCCTGACTCCCGAAGGTGCCAAGAAGCTCGATGTCTCAGGCCACCTGAAGGCCGGCATACCCGTCTGTCCTCCCGAAGGCGACGCTGGTACGGGTATGGTAGCCACCAACGCCGTCAAGCAGCGCACGGGTAACGTCTCGGCAGGCACATCGTCGTTCTCGATGATTGTGCTGGAGAAGCCGCTGTCGAAGCCCTACGAGATGATTGACATGGTGACCACACCCGACGGAAGCCTCGTGGCCATGGTGCATTGCAACAACTGCACCAGCGACATCAACGCCTGGGTGGGTCTGTTCAAGGAATACCAGCAGCTGCTCGGCGTGCCCGTCGACATGAACGAACTCTACGGCAAGCTGTTCAACAAGGCTCTGGAGGGTGACGCCGACTGCGGCGGCCTGATGGCCTACAACTACGTGAGCGGCGAGCCCGTCACGGGACTGCAGGAGGGCCGCCCGATGTTTGTGCGCTCGGCTAACGACAAGTTCAACCTCGCAAACTTTATGCGTGCCCACCTCTATGGTGCCATCGGTGTGCTGAAGATTGGAAACGACATCCTGTTCAAGGACGAGATGATCCGCGTAGACCGCATCACCGGTCACGGCGGCTACTTCAAGACACCCGGCGTGGGTCAGCGCATGCTCGCTGCCGCACTCAACTCGCCCATCTCAGTCATGGAGACCGCTGGCGAAGGTGGTGCATGGGGTATTGCCCTGCTCGCAGGCTATCTCATCAACAAGAACGGCAAGTCGCTGGCCGACTATCTGGAGGACGTTGTCTTTGCTGGAAACACGGGCGTAAGCATCTCTCCTACGGCTGAAGACGTTGCAGGTTTCGAGCGTTATATCGAGAACTACAAGAAGTGTCTGCCCATAGAACAGGCCGCCGTAGACAACAAAGCATAATGCACAATGCACCAAACATAATAATTGTACAATATATAATGCACAATGCAGCTGCATTGTGCATTATAAATATTCCAACATCTATGAAAAAAATCTTTCTGAGCCTCGCGCTCATTGCCAGCACACTGACCATTCAAGCAGCCGACGGTAAACTACACGTGAAAATGGACTGCAAGCCTGTAGGCGACAGCATCGTAGCACTTACAGCCGACCAAGAGTTGAAGAAGACCTTCGTAGGCAAGCAGGGGGTCTTCGACTTTGAGCTTGACATCCCCAATGTTTGTCAACTCTACCTTGTTGAACCAGGGGCTTTCCGCGGTGAACACGCGTCTGTCTATCATATACCCGCCATTCCAGGCGAAGAAGTGGTGGTGACAGCTACCGAACGTACACGTTACGACGTGGACGGCTCAAAGTTCTACGCCCAGTACCATGAGGCAGACATCGTCATTGAAACTGCCCAGAAGGAAGGCAAAGACGTGACGCAGACCATCTACGATTTCGTTAAGGCTCACCCCGACTACGAAGCATCAGCTTACATCATCACCCAAATGGACAACATTGACAAGATGAAGGAAGCCATTGCCCTACTTAATCCCGAGGTACGTGAAGGTCGTATGAAACCACTCTATCAGAGCCTGTTCGACAGAATCGAAGCACAGATGAAAGCTGAGGAAGAGGCTGCAAAGAAGCAGGCCACAGGCATTGAGGCTCCCGACTTCACGCTGAACGACCTCAACGGCAAACCGCTATCGCTGAGCTCGCTGCGCGGCAAGCACGTCATCCTCGACTTCTGGGGCTCATGGTGCGGATGGTGCATCAAGGGCATTCCACAGATGAAGGAATACTACACGAAGTATGCCGGAAAATTTGAAATCCTAGGTATCGACTGTAACGACAGCGACCAGAAATGGCGCGACGCCGTGAAGAAGTATGAACTGCCCTGGCTACACGTCTACAATCCCAAAGACTCCAAAGTGCTTAGCGACTACGGCATTCAGGGATTCCCCACGAAAATCATCATCGGCCCCGACGGGAAAATCGTGAAAACCATCGTTGGCGAAGATCCTGCGTTCTACACGCTACTCGACGAACTTTTCAAGTAGCAGATTGCCACGTCAGGCACAATACCTGCTTTGTGGAATCATCAACAGAAAAACGATGGTCGGTACGTTGACCGACAAGCCAGACAATAGCTCCATGAGCGTCGCTGACAACGAGTTGGCGACGCTTTTCTATTAGCGAGAGCTTACGATCGGTAAGAAAATCACTTACGAGACGGGTGCCTTTCATACCAAACGGATGAAAGCGGTCACCTGTCTTGACTGGACGGACGGTAAGAGGGAAAAGCACCTTGTCAGCATCAAGCGTAGCCACAGCAGGGACACGACTGACGGTATTGCCATTTACAATCTCAACACGAAGTTTGAAGTCGGGGGTATAGCGGTAGAGACCCGGCTCCGGGATACAGAGAACAGGCAATGGCTCAGCGAGCGGAACAACAATTAATCGTCCACGGTCTATGACAGCCTCATGAGTGGACGAACAGAACCGACGCCCCGATGGACTCTTCAGACAACCAAAGATCTGTTCGACCTGAGCTGGTGAAAAACCGCGTGGCGAAAGCAATTCATATAGCAGATACTCTGGGGCAGGCTCCTGCATGAGCTGACTGATGTCGAGAGAATTATCTACAAACAAACGACTGACAGCCTCGCTGACGGCAGCGTTGAAAAGGCTCTCTGCCTGAGCCATGCGATGGGCTGTCTTGGCAATGTTGGAAGAAACTGCGGGGTTAATGCTACGCAGCATGGGAAGCACCTCAAGACGAAGTTTATTGCGAACGACATTAGGTACGAGATTGGTGCTGTCGGTGACATATTGCTGATGTACACTATCGAGAAATTCCAGAATGTCGGCCCGTGTGACACAGAGCAGGGGACGCACGATATGGCCGTTGCGGGGACGGATGCCTGTCAAACCATGAATACCAGTTCCACGGACAAGATTCATCAGCAGTGTTTCCACTGCATCGTCTTGATGGTGGGCAACACAAACCTCAGAAGCTCCGATGTCTTGACGCAATTGTTCGAAATAACGGTAGCGTAACTCGCGGGCAGCCATCTCTATACTTACTTGATGAATGCCTGCATAAGAGACTGTGTCAAAATGAATTACATGAAAAGGCACAGAAAGTTCCAAACACAGATTTCGAACAAATTGCTCATCGCGGTCAGACTCATCGCCACGCAATCGGAAGTTACAATGGGCGACCTCAACACAAAAGCCTAAACGGCATAATACCAGTAGCAGAGCAACACTGTCGGCACCACCACTAACAGCCACAATATGCTTACAATCATAGCTAAGGAGGCGCTCTCTTTCAATATAATGCCTTATCGATTCTATCATCATTCCACGTACAACACAAGTCCTTTAAGATATTCTCCCTCTGGATGGTATATATTGACGGGATGGTCTGCGGGCTGATGAAGCTGGTGAAGGATGCGCACCTTGCGGCGTGCCAGTGCAGCAGCAGTAAAGACAGCATTACGGAAATGATCCTTAGTAACCACCTGCGAACAGCTAAAAGTAAAAAGAACTCCACCAGTCTGAATCAGCTGAAAAGCCTTTTGGTTCAGGCGGGTATAGCCCTTCAAAGCATTGTGTAGCGCTCCGCGGTGTTTGGCAAATGCCGGTGGGTCAAGGATAATCAGATTGTAGCCTTGCCCGCAGCTGTCAAGAAATTTAAAGGCATCTTCACAGAACGCCTGATGACGTTGGTCATTAGGGAAATTAAGGGCCACATTGCGGTTAGTCAGTTCAATGGCTTTTGCACTGGAGTCGACAGAATGAACAAGCTCTGCCCCACCCCGCATGGCATAGAAAGAAAAACCGCCTGTATAACAGAACATGTTGAGCACACGCTTGCCACGGGCATAACGCTCAAGCAACAAGCGATTCTCACGCTGATCGACGAAGAAACCTGTTTTCTGTCCGCGCAGCCAGTCGACATAGAACTTCAGTCCGTTCTCAAGTGCAACATTATCATCACTTCCACCATATAGGAATCCATTCTCTGAATCCATAAAGGGAAGCGTTGTCTCACTCTTATAAAAAACATTTTCAATCCGACTGCCCATAACCTTCACAAGCTGAGAGGCTATCTGCTTGCGGCAAAAGTGCATGCCAATGCTATGGGCCTGCATAACAGCCGTCTTGCCGTACACATCAATAATAAGCCCTGGAAGATGGTCACCCTCTCCATGTACAAGTCGGTAAGTGGTGTTCTCCGGGTTGTCGGCAAGTCCAATCGTCTTCCTAAGAATCAGCGCCGACTGTAGACGAGATGCCCAGAACTGGTCATCAATTGGAACATCGGAAAAAGTCAGCACCCGAACGGCAATAGAACCCTCCTGATAGTGCCCAACAGCGATGAACTGGCCTGCAGAAGTCACGACTCGGACAATATCACCTTCCTGAATATCACTGTCAACATGCTGTATAGCACCAGAAAAGACCCACGGATGGAAACGGAGCAGACTCTCATCCTTACCGCGTTTGAGTTGTATCTGTTTCATCTTCGCTTTCTTTTTTTATCAATTCATAATCTCCTGTATGCTTCAAACGCATTAATTCCTCATAGAGCATGATGCATGCCCAAGCATCGGTGGCTGCATATAGTTTCTGCTTGTCATTCAGAACATCACGCTCCCAATTAGTAAGTTGCTGTGATTTACTGATGCATTGGCCAAACAGATTAGCATAAAGCTTCTGCAGTCCCAGGTCTTCAATTCCTATCTCGCGGACATGGTCCTGAATATCAATAAAATTGCCTGGCTTAAAATCATGAAGTTTGCGCAGGCCGTTAAGGTCATCGTGCCAAGAAAGCCCAATTTTCGGTATGTGTGTATCTTCCAGCAATCGGATAATAGCAGGAGTCATACCCGTCATATTAAGCCGAAACAAGAAGCACGTAGTATGAGTGGACACCTGTAAGAGCGACACATAGTATACCCTACCTCGTGAAAAGGAAGGACGGGTCTCTGTATCAACACCGAGAATAGGTTGTGTTAGCAGGAAATCAACAGCTTTTTCGGCTTGCGAACGGGAGATAACAACATGTATACTCCCCTCAAAGACCGCCCTCGGCAACGACGATATGATGGTTTTGTCAAACTTATTATATATCAGTTTTTTCATCATAAAATGTTTACGAGGTGCAAAATTACAAAAAAAATCAGTATTCTATGGTAAAATGTGGATTTTTTCAGCTACTTTTGCAGTGAAAATCAAGAACAGACAAGAAATGGGAAAGAAAAAAAACAATAAGACTAAGGGCGAAAAGCCTGTTGCCGGTTTTCTGGAAGCACTAGATTTAGACAAAATATTCCACAACGAGCGAATCAACTTCTTCATTGGTGTAATGTTGTTCATCATATCCGTTTACATGGCATTGGCTTTCGTTTCTTTTTTCACAACAGGGGCAGCAGACCAAAGTATCATAGAGGAAATACGTAACAATGAGATAATGAACCAGCACCATGAATTCATGAATTCCTGCGGTTCCATCGGAGCATACCTGTCTTGGTTCTTTATCAAACGATGTTTCGGCATACCAGCATTCCTCATACCGGCATTTATGTTCATTGCAGCCCTCCACTTGATGAAGGCATACCGTATCAAACTACTCAAGTGGTTCTTGGCACTTATGATTATTATGATTTGGGGGTCCATCACACTGGCAAAGTTTCTCTCCCCGCTGTTTGTCGAGTCACACTTCAACCCTGGCGGTGACCACGGTTGCAATGTATGTCAGCATATAGAAGGGCTGATTGGCACACCAGGACTCGTCGCCATATTGGCATTGGTTGCTATTGCGTTCCTGACATATATTAGTGCGGAAACCATCCTCATCATCCGCAAGATTCTGAATCCTTCGAAGTTCATCGACAAGGTAAAGTTCAAAATAACCAATAACGACCCTGACGAAGAGCTGCCCTCATACGAAGACCTGACAGAAGACAAAGACGATACTCTTGTTTTTGATGACCCACAGACTCAGACTGTGGAATTTCCCGTGGGTAAAGACCCTATTAGGCACGATGGCTTTGAGAATATCTACGGAAAGACTGATACCAACAATGAAAAGGAGCAAACCACAGATTCCAAGTTCGAAATCGAAGAAGTCAAAGACGAGGAATCAGCTGGTGGAAGTCAACTGGTAACAGTGGGCGAAAAAGAACTGGAGCCTTATGACCCGAAGCGCGACTTGGAGAACTATCAATACCCTACTCTGGACTTGCTGAAAAAATACGAAAGCGACGGTAAGCCCTACATTGATATGGAAGAACAGACGAAAAACAAGAACCGCATCGTAGAGGTATTAGGAACTTTCGGTGTCGAAATCTCCACCATAAAGGCTACTGTAGGCCCAACCATCACGCTCTACGAAATTACGCTGGCACCAGGTGTACGTATTTCAAAGATTCGTTCACTCGAAGACGATATCGCATTAAGCCTCTCTGCATTAGGTATCCGTATCATTGCTCCTATGCCAGGCAAAGGCACTATCGGCATCGAGGTTCCCAACGCCAAGCCATCCACCGTATCCATGGAATCTATTTTGAATTCAAGAAAATTTCAGGAGTCAAAGATGGAGCTTCCCTGTGCCATAGGTAAAACCATCACAAACGAGGTGTTCATGTTCGACCTTGCCAAGGCACCACACCTGCTTGTAGCCGGTGCCACAGGACAGGGTAAGTCGGTCGGTCTGAATGCCATTATCACCTCTTTATTATATAAGAGGCACCCCGCTGAGATGAAAATCGTGCTGGTAGACCCGAAGAAGGTTGAGTTCAGTTTCTATGAGCCAATAGCCAACCACTTTTTGGCGCAAGTACCAGATGAAGACGCTGACCCGATTATCACTGACGTTACGAAAGTTGTACGTACACTGAACTCACTTTGCAAGGAAATGGACACCCGATACGATTTGTTGAAGAATGCCCGTGCCCACAACATCAAAGAATATAACAAGAAATTTATTGACCGACAGTTGAACCCCAATAACGGTCACCGGTTTCTGCCTTACATCGTAGTGGTTATTGACGAGTTTGGCGACCTCATAATGACGGCAGGCAAGGAGGTCGAGCTGCCGATTGCGCGTATCGCCCAGCTGGCCCGTGCAGTAGGTATCCACATGATTATTGCTACTCAGCGCCCAACAACAAACATCATTACAGGTACTATCAAGGCCAACTTCCCCAGCCGCATTGCCTTCAAGGTTTCAGCAGGTATTGACTCTAAAACCATTCTCGACCGTACAGGTGCCCAGCAGCTTATCGGACGAGGCGACATGCTGGCATTGGTGGGCGGTTCAGAACCTATCCGTGTACAGTGCGCCTTTGTTGACACACCTGAAGTGGAGCGAATCAACGAATACATATCGGAACAACAGAGCTACAACATGCCTTTTGAACTACCAGAACCAGACATGCCTGAGGGTGATTTTACTGGCGAGTCGCGTGATGTTGACATGTCGCATCTTGATCCGATGTTCGAGGATGCCGCCCGTTGCATTGTCATGAGCCAGAGCGGTTCCACGTCGCTCATTCAACGTAAGTTTGCCATCGGTTACAACCGCGCAGGCCGGCTTATGGACCAGTTAGAAAAAGCAGGCGTCGTCGGCGCAGCCATGGGTTCTAAGCCCCGTGAAGTGCTGATACAGGACGAAGTGACACTGAATAACTTGATTAGCAATTTAAGATAGAAGAAAATGAATAAGATTGTTTTTATTATGACTATGCTGCTGGTAAGCGCCTCTGGGTTCTGCCAGACGGCCAAAAGCGTTCTCGACAAAACTGCCGCCATCGTCAGTAATCCCAGCGGTGTATCAGCCGATTTCAGAATGTCAGGCGGAATGGGTGACATCAGCGGTACTATAGCTGTCAAAGGCCGTAAGTTCAACGCTAAGACTCCTGTCGCCATCATGTGGTTTGACGGCAAAACGCTATGGACATACATGAAGAAAAACGAGGAAGTGAACGTCACCACTCCTAACGAGACACAATTGCAGCGTATCAATCCCTACAACTTTATCAACCTTTACAAACAGGGATATGACATAACGATGAATAAGTCGGACAATAGCTTCATTGTTCATCTGACATCAAAAAAACAGGACAAGATTCAGGAACTATTCATCACCATCGACAAAAAATCCTACCACCCCACACAAGTCAAAATGCTACAGGGCAAGAAATGGACGATTTTCGATATCAGTAACTTGAAGACACAGACGCTTAGTGATGCCGTCTTCAAGTTTAATTCCAAGGATTTCCCCTCTGCCGAAGTCATTGACCTCAGATGACAGAAAAAATCATTTTAGGCATTGACCCCGGTACTAACCTCATGGGCTATGGTCTGTTGAAAGTAACAGACGGCAAAGCACAGATGATAACCATGGGAGTTATTGATTTACGCCATTTCCCTGACGCTTATCTCAAGTTGGGACACATTTTTGAGCGCGTGACAGGTATTATCGACGAATGGCTACCCGATGAGATGGCCATCGAGGCTCCTTTCTTTGGAAAGAATGTCCAGTCTATGCTGAAACTGGGACGAGCTCAGGGAGTGGCCATCGCCGCCGCCATACATCACGGTGTCCCCATTCATGAATACGCTCCCCTGAAAATCAAGATGGCACTAACAGGCAACGGCTCAGCCTCAAAGGAGCAAGTGGCCGGCATGTTACGAAGGCTCCTCAATTTGAAAGAGGATGATATGTCAAGATTCATGGATGCCACCGATGCCCTTGGTGCTGCATATTGCCACTATCTGCAGAAAGGACGTCCGGAGAGCGACGTCAAATACAGGGGCTGGAAAGATTTCATCAACAAGAATCAGGACAAAGTGTCAAAACGCAAAATATGAAAGTAACCGCCATTGTAGGCCGCAACGGTAGCGGCAAGACACTCTATGTGGAGAAAATGCGACGTCAGATGGCCTCTGACCGCGTACGCTACATCGCCTTTCGCGATTCTTACGGAGTAGCCACTGACCAGGCTTACTACTTACAACTACGGTGGAACCAACACGACATCGATGCTGAGACGCCAACCACAGGAGACCTTTTGGAACGTGCTTTTCTGTTATCCGGTCCTGACTCTGCCAAGCGTCGCCAATGGCAGAAACATCTCTACCAGTTGTTTGATCTCCAGCCATTGATGAACAAGTATGTCATCACACTCTCGAGCGGCGAACTGCGAAAGTTCCAACTGGCAAAAACGTTGTTGACACAGCCTGCAATACTGATTATGGATGCCCCCTTCATTGGGCTCGACAGCGAGACGCGCAGCCAGTTGCGCCAGTTATTGCGATTGTTAGCCGAGGAACAAAGGCTTGAAATCTACCTCGTATTGTCATCACTTTACGATGTTCCCGACTACGTGACAGACATCATCAGCATCGATGACATCAGCACAGATGATGGGCCAGGACTGAGCACTGAGAACCGGAATCTCATTCTTGACCTGCCTCACAACAGCCGTGAATACCATGCCGAGGAAGTTGTAAAAATGAACCACGTCAGCATACGCTACGGTGAGCGCACCATTCTTAAGGACCTCGACTGGACTATCATGAACGGCCAGCACTGGGTACTATCCGGGCAGAACGGCTCAGGGAAGTCAACCCTGTTGTCACTTATCTGTGCGGACAATCCTCAAGGCTATGCCTGCGACATCTCGCTCTTTGGCCACCAAAGGGGTTCTGGAGAGAGCATTTGGGAAATCAAACGGCATATCGGATATGTGTCGCCTGAAATGCACCGCTCCTATCACCGCGACCTACCAGCCCTTCGCATCGTAGCCAGCGGACTGAAGGACACCATCGGACTCTACGTACAGCCAACCCCAGAGGAGCGAGAACAGTGTCTTTGGTGGATGCGTATCTTCGGTATTGAGCATCTGGTCGACCGTTCATTTCTCCGCATGTCAAGCGGTGAACAGCGTCTTGTACTTGTGACTCGAGCTTTTGTCAAGGATCCTGCACTGCTTATTCTCGACGAGCCATTACACGGGCTTGATGACTACAACCGCCATCTGGTAAAGGACGTCATCAACACCTTCTGCCAGCGACCGAACAAGACGCTCATCTTCGTCTCACATTACAAAGAAGAACAACCAGCGTGCATTGACCACGAACTCATACTTGGCAATCAAATGGAAAAAAGACTTGAAATTGTATAATTGTATCAACAAATTTTTTTATCTTTGTACTCAAATTGTAAATCAATGAGAATATTTATATGCGTGTTCTTATTCGCCATGACCGCCTGTGTAGCTCAGGCACAATCGCCAAAGTATGAGGTAAGGGCTGTTTGGCTGACTACGATTGGAGGAATTGACTGGCCACACGCTCACCAGGCAGGAACACAGAAAAGAGAACTTATCAGTTCACTGGACCGCTTTAAAAAAGCAGGTATCAACACGGTGCTGGTTCAAACCCGTGTGCGCGCCTCGACAATCTATCCATCAGAGATTGAACCGTTTGATCTCTGTTTAACGGGTACCCATGGACACTCGCCTGGCTACGACCCGCTACAGTTCATTATCGACGAATGTCACAGCCGCGGAATGGAGTGTCATGCCTGGATAGTGACCATCCCCGTCGGTAAAACCAACGAAGCACGATACAAAGAGTTTAAGCGCAAAAACCCTTCACTTGCTTTCAGTATCGGACAAGATGGCTTTATGAATCCTGAGAATCCAAAGACAGGCGACTATATAGCCCGTATCTGTGCTGAAGTGACTCGCAAATACGATATAGACGGCATACATCTTGACTATATTCGTTACCCCGAGACATGGCCAAAGCCAAAGAAATATGTGGAAAACGGAGAGAGAAGAGCACGTATTACGAGTATTGTCAGAAAGATTCATAACGCTGTAAAATCACTAAAGCCATGGGTCAAGCTATCTTGTTCGCCTATTGGAAAATCGGGCGACCTTAGTCGATACCGAAGTGGCGGGTGGAACGCCTACAATGCCGTCTTTCAAGATGCTCAAGGCTGGTTACGCGAAGGATTAATGGACCAGCTCTACCCTATGATGTACTTCCGTGGCAATAATTTCTATCCATTTGCCATTGACTGGCAAGAGCGTTCTTACGGGCGTACTATAGTCTCAGGACTAGGCATTTACTTTTTATCAACACGTGAAGGCAACTGGACACTTGACGACGTAAGTCGCGAAATGCACTTTCTGCGTAACAACGGCATCGGTCATTGCTATTTCCGTGCCAAATTCCTAACAGACAATACCCGTGGCATCTACGATTTCGTATGTGGCTTCGATGAAGCCCCCGCACTGATTCCACCCATGACGTGGGCATGGAACATGCCGCCAACACCCCCTACTCTACTCGATGTGAAACGCGGCAGCACCACAGACCGACTACAATGGAGCGGTGCTAAAGACCTATCGAATGCCAATTACCTTTTATATAATATATATGCATCCACTGTACCAGAGGTCAACATTGACGATGCGCGTAACCTCATTGCCACCAGACAACAGAGGTCTACACTCAACATTCCCCATACTAATGGGCAGACGCTTTACTATGCAGTGACTGCAATTGACCGCTATGGAAATGAGAGTGAACCCATATTCACTAATCAAGCTAACCAACCCGTTAGGCCGATAATGAGTATGTCGCCAAGGGACACACGGATTCCACCGTTTTACTACAGATGGAGTAAAAAACAGCAGAAAAAATACAATAAAAACCCATTATAAAAAACCGAAAAACTATGGAAAGAACTTGGAGATGGTTTGGCAAGAAAGATAAGATAACGCTTGCCATGTTAAGACAAATCGGGGTCGAAGGCATCGTCACAGCATTACACGATGTGCCCCTTGGCGAAGTATGGACCCGTGAAAAGATCCGCGACCTGCGCGAGTATATCGAAAGCTATGGCATGCGCTGGAGCGTCGTAGAGTCGCTGCCTGTCGTTGAGACCATCAAGTATGGCGGTCCCGACCGCGACGAGCAGATTGAGGTGTACAAAGAGTCGCTGCGCAATCTCTCAGCAGAGGGGATTCACTGCATCTGCTACAACTTCATGCCCGTGTTGGACTGGGCCCGCACCGACCTGTTCCACAACAACCCCAACGGCGCCACGAACCTCTACTTCAACTACGCCGAGTTTGCCTATTTCGACATCTATATTCTGAAGCGCCCGGGTGCTCGTGAGGAGTGGGAGAAGTTCCAGTTCCCCGAGGGTTGGGGCGAAGGCCGTAGCGTGATTGCCGAATGCGACGAGCTGGCCAAGACGATGACTCCCGAGAAGGACCACAAATTGGTGGAGAATATCGTCATCAAGACGCAGGGCTTCGTCAGCGGCAACTTCAGCGAGAACGACGAGGCACCCGTGCAGAAGTTCCGCGAGTTCCTCGACCTGTATAAAGGCATTGATAAGAAGCAGTTACGCGAGAACATGAAGTATTTCCTTGAGGCCATCATGCCCACGTGCGAGGAGTGTGGCATGAACATGTGCGTCCACCCCGACGATCCGCCCATTGAGATTCTCGGCCTACCGCGCATCGTGCGCACCGAGGAGGACATTCAGTGGTTCCTCGACGCCGTGCCCAACAAGCACAACGGTCTCACGTTCTGCGCCGGCTCGCTTTCGGCAGGTGCCTATAATAATGTGGTGGAGCTGGCCAAGAAGTTTGCTTCGCGCACCCACTTTGTTCACCTGCGCTCGTGCCATATCTTCCCCAATGGCGACTTCACCGAGGCCAGCCACCTGGGTGGTCGTGCCGACCTCATCGAGCTGTGCCGAATTTTCGAGAAAGAAAATCCACAATTACCCATGCGCGTCGACCACGGCATGACGTTTACCGACGAGCCCGGCGGCATCATGGACGAGAGCAGCCACGGACATAACGCTGGCTACACCCTGCTGGGTCGCATGTTCGCCCTTGGACAGGTGCAGGGCATCCTAGCCACCGTCGACCGAGAGCTGGGCATTGAGTACAAACAGCCGGGATTCTTCGATTGATTTATTGCAAAGAATCGAGTAGGAGGAAAATGAAATAGCTTTCCTCCTATTTCATTTTCCGACCTCTCACACCACCGTACGTGCCGTTCGGCATACGGCGGTTCTTCAGTTGCGATGCATTGTGACGTAATAATCCATCAGGCAAGGATAGCC
>JAFYDA010000126.1 GCA_017545045.1 Prevotella sp.
CCACACTCTACACTCTTCACTCTTCACTTTTCAATGACTGCAAGGACATCGCTCTGACGCATCATCAGATACTTCTCGCCCTCAAACTCCAGCTCTGTGCCACTGTATTTACCGTAAAGCACTTCGTCGCCAGCCTTCAAAATCATCTGTTCGTCCTTTGTTCCCTGACCAACGGCCTTGATGGTGCCATGAAGGGGTTTCTCTTTTGCGGTATCAGGAATGATGATGCCGCCAATCTTCTCTTCTGCCGGTGCGGGCATTACCAACACGCGGTCTGCTAATGGTTTAATGTTCATAATACTTATTTTTTATTGTTTTTAAACGTTTGCTGTTCACTGACATGCGAAAACCGTGCCAAAAAGTCTACGCTGACAAATTGGCACGATTATGACACACAAGCCTACGACGGCAGAGCTTATTCTCTCTCAAATGTTACCGGATGACGACGTTCTCAACCGTACAATTTTCTATCATCGCTGAATCAAAGGCTTTCTTCTCGTCGCTGACGTTGACGTTCTTGAACGTAAAGTCTGTCAGTCGGTACTTGTCACTGGTTCCCACGTCATAGAAATTCTTTGTTTCCATGTTGATATTGCGGATAGTGATGTTGTTGCATTGCGACAGCGGCATGTCTTTCCTGTCACCGGGTTTGAAGAACTGTGTCCAGGGACGCACCACAAGGAATGAGCCACACTTGCCTGTGATGTCCTCGACGGTGACGTACTCATAGTGCTGCGGGGTATCGGGACGCATCTTGAGCCAGAGCACACGGGCAGCAGCCTTGACATGGATGCGCCGTAGTATGACATTGCGGTCGTGAACCGACTCCGAGCCGAGCGTCAGACAGCCGTGTACCTTGCCGTAGGTACAGTCCTCAATAATGATGTTCTCGCAAGGGCCATTATCTGGAATAGTGTCAGCCCATGTACCCTTGCCTCCCTTCAGCACCACGGCATCGTCATTGACGTGCATGTAACAGCCATGGACCAAGACGTTGCGGCATACGTCGATGTCGATGGCATCGCTGGAGGGTGCACCGCGTTTAGGGTCTACAGGTGTGACATTCTCTGTCGGAGCATAGATAAAACAGCGCAAGTAGCGAACATTCTCGCATCGGTAGAGGTGATTCGTCCAAAACGGTGAATTGATGATACTTACATCCTGCACAGTCACGTTCTTGGAATTCGAGATATAGACATTGCGCGGACGCATCGCCTCAAGGTTCGTACAATCCTTGTTATATTTGCGACGAATCCAGAATTCCTCCCAATAGGGCTGTCCGTTGCCGTTAATGGTACCTGGTCCTGTAATCGTAAAACCGTCCACGCCGTCGGCATTGACCAACGCAGCAAAATAGTTGAGCGTCTGTCCCTCCATACGGGTCTTGACAATGGGGAAATGCTTGATTCGCGTAGAGCCGCGAAGTTCCCCGCCTTCCTCTAACTTCAAATGGGTTCCCGGCTTGAAGAAAAGAGCGCCCGAGACAAACGTCCCCCGGGGAATAACCACCACGCCCCCACCCTCGCGGGCAGCGCGGTCGATAACAGCCTGCAACCGGCTGGTCTGCACTTCTTCTGAGTAGCCGTCGACACCATAGTCGGTCACCACATAATGTTTCAATCCGGAAAGGTCCACCCGAGTAGTATCACTGAACCAAGCCGGAATAGGCGTACCGTCCGGCCACAATTCTTTTTTTCCCATTGCCGTCATGCACGCCAATAAAAGCATCAACGGAAGAATATTTCTGAGTTTCATAGCGAAATTGTATGAGTTATAGCTATTCTGCTGCAAAATTAACAAATTATTCTGAAATTTTGACGCTAATTGAGAAAAAAGTATTATCTTTGCGCACATAAAACAAACTTTTATATTTATGAAAAGCTTTATAAAGTACACACTTGCCACTATCTGTGGTCTGATTATCTTCACTTTTATTGCAGTTTTTATCTTCTTTGTTTCCATCGCCAGCATGGGATCCCCCAGTTCGGCCACGACGACTGTCAAGGAGAATTCAGTCTTTGTGCTCAAGTTGGACGGCACGGTTCAGGAACGTAGTGGCGAAGGCACACCCATCGATTTTATATTGGAACAGAACGACATGAGCGTCATGGGCCTGGACGACATTCTGTCCAGCATCAAGAAGGCCAAGGCACACCCCGACATCAAGGGTATTTACCTGGAGGGCGGCCTTGCCTCTTTCGACTCGCCGGCCACTGCCCAACAGATACGCGACGCCCTGAAGGACTTCAAAAAGAGTGGCAAGTGGGTGATAGCCTATGGCGACACTTATACGCAGCAGTCCTATTACGTGGCCTCAGTGGCCGATACGATCATGCTGAACGTCACAGGCATGATAGAGCTAAAGGGTATCGGCGGTAAGCGCGAGTTCATGACAGGCCTTTACGAGAAGCTGGGTGTCCGCTATCAGGCCGTTCGCGTTGGAAAGTACAAGAGCGCCGTCGAGAGTGTCACACGTAAGGACATGAGTCCCGAAAACCGCGAGCAGACCATCGCCTACCAGCAGGGCATCTGGAACCACATGCTTAAGGACATTGCCGAGAGCCGTCCCAAACTGACGGCCGAGAAGCTCGACCAAATGGTGAGCGACAGCATCCTGGCTTTCGCAGCCCCCAGCGACTACCTGAAGGGCGGACTTGTCGACCTCCTGTTCTATCCGGAAGGCGTGAAGCCCATCATTAAGGGTCTGTTGAAGACCGACGATGACGAGATTAACCAACTGATGCTCAGCGACATGATCGCCATGCCATCACCCATTGAGGAAAAGGGCGACGAGATAGCCGTCTACTATGCCTACGGCGAGATCATCGACCAGAACACCAGCATGTTCTCCACCGACCACAACATCATAGGCAAGGAAACCGTTGCCGACCTGAACAAACTGGCCAAGGACGATGACGTGAAAGCCGTCGTTATCCGCGTCAACTCCCCTGGCGGCAGTGCTGTGGCCTCCGAGCAGATAGCCCACGCCATCACCCAGCTGAAAGCCAAGAAGCCCGTCGTCATCTCTATGGGCGGCTTGGCCGCCTCTGGTGGCTACATGATCAGCGCCTATGGTGACTACATCTTTGCTGAGCCCACTACCATTACGGGCAGCATCGGCATCTTTGGACTGATACCCAATTTCACGGGGCTGGCCACCGACAAGCTGGGCGTCACCTTCGACGGTACGAAGACCAACCAGTACACCGACTTTGAGGAGAACCTGATATTCAGCAATGACAATGCTCAGGAAATACGCTTCATGCAGACCTACGTAGACCGTGGCTACGACACGTTCCTCAACCTTGTTGCCGATGGCCGCAAGATGACCCGCGAACAGGTTCACGAGATCGCTCAGGGCCGCGTATGGCTGGCTACCGATGCCCTGCCCATCAAGCTCGTCGACAAGCTCGGCTCATTGGACGACGCCGTGAAGAAAGCAGCCGACCTGGCCAAGCTCGACGAATATCACGCCAAGAGCTATCCCGAGCCGGCTACGTGGTATGAGAGTCTCTTGGACATGGTAGAGAAGCACAACTCCTATCTCGACAGTGAACTTCACGAACTATTGGGCACCCTCTATCAGCCCCTGCTCGACGCCCGCCGCGACCAGCAGCGCAACCGTCTGCAGGCCCGTCTGCCCTATCTGCTGAATTTCTAAACAGTATATTTTGGAAGGCGACTTCATTAAAATCAACGAATGGCTCCTCCCCTTTAGCTGGGTCTACGGCATGGTGGTGAGTTTTAGGAATTTCCTATTCGAATTAGGAATCTTGAAAAGCCGTGCCTATAAGACACCCGTCATCTCCGTCGGCAACATCACCGTCGGTGGCACTGGAAAGACACCTCATGTGGAATACCTTGTCCGCCTGCTGAAAGACAAGACGAGAGTGGCCGTGCTCAGCCGGGGCTACAAGCGGAAGAGCCGGGGCTTCCTCATTGCCGGGAAGGATACGCCCATGCCGATGATTGGCGACGAGGCTTACCAGATGAAGCAGAAATTTCCAAAGGTAACGATTGCCGTCGACAAGAAGCGCACACGAGGCATAGAGCAGCTGACCCAGAACGACAGCGAGAAAAGCACCATCGACGTAATACTGCTCGACGACGCCTTCCAGCACCGCTACGTGAAGCCCGGCATCAACATCCTACTCGTCGACTACCACCGGCTTGTCATCTACGACAAGCTGCTGCCGGCCGGCAGGCTGCGCGAGCCGATAAAGGCTAAGGACAGGGCCGACATCGTCATCGTCACCAAATGTCCTAAAGACCTGAAGCCCATGGAGTACCGGGTCATCACGAAGGCCTTGAATCTCTACCCCTACCAGAGCCTCTACTTCACGTCGATAGACTACGAGCCGCTCCAGCCCGTCTTCGGCGCCAACAGCCGAAAGCGAGCCCTCGACACCCTTGGCGACACCAACGTGCTGCTGCTCAGCGGCATCGCCTCTCCCCGCCAGCTGACGGAAGACATTACGCCTATAGCCAAGACCGTCACCCCCCTGACCTTTGCCGACCACCATCACTTCAAGCGGAAAGACATCACCCAGCTGAACACGCTCTTCGACGAGATGGCCTCGCCTAAGTGCATCATCACCACCGAGAAGGATGCCGCCCGGCTGGTCAGTACCGATGGACTCAGCGAAAACGTGAAACAGCATCTCTATGTCCTGCCGGTACACATCTGCTTCATGCTTGAACAGAAAGACTCATTTAACCAAAACATATTAGGCTATGTACGAAAAAATTCAAGAAACAGCATCCTGGCTAAAGGACAGAATGACCACAAGCCCCACAACAGCCATCATTCTGGGGACAGGCCTCGGACAATTAGCTTCCGAAATAACTGACGCAACGGAGATTCCATACTCCGATATTCCCAATTTCCCCGTGTCCACCGTCGAAGGCCACAGCGGCAAGCTCATCTTCGGCAAATTGGGCGGCATCGACATCATGGCCATGCAGGGGCGTTTCCACTACTACGAAGGCTACACGATGAAGGAAGTCACGTTCCCCGTCCGCGTCATGTACGAACTGGGCATCAAGACCCTCTTCGTCAGCAACGCCGCCGGCGGCATGAACCCCGGCTTCAAGGTTGGCGACCTGATGGTCATCACCGACCACATCAACTTCTTCCCTGAGCATCCGCTGCGCGGCAAGAACTTCCCCACGGGTCCGCGCTTCCCCGACATGCACGAGACCTACGATTCAGCTCTTATCCGTCTGGCCAGCCAGATAGCCCGCGAGAAGAAAATCCGCCTGCAGTACGGCGTCTACATGGGCGTACAAGGCCCCACGTTCGAGACGCCAGCTGAGTACCGCATGTATCGCGCCATGGGAGGCGACACCGTCGGCATGTCCACCGTGCCAGAGGTCATCGTGGCCCACCACTGCGGCATCCGCACCTTCGGCATCTCCGTCGTCACCGACCTCGGCGGCTTCGACAATCCCGTCGAAGTATCCCACGAGGAAGTGCAGGAGGCTGCCGACAAGGCTCAGCCGCTGATGACGGAAATCATGCGCGAAATGATCAAGCGTACCGCCTGAGTTCAGCATATTGCCATATCATGGCAACAAACAAAACACCGAGAAAAAAATATGGAAATAGCAAAAATAGGAGAATTCGGCCTCATAGACCGCCTCACGCAGGACATCAAACCGCAAAACACATCCACTAAGTACGGCGTAGGCGATGACTGCGCCGTACTCCACTACCCTGACAGCGAAGTTCTTGTGACCACCGACCTGCTGATGGAAGGCGTCCACTTCGACCTCACATACATCGATCTGCAGCACCTCGGCTACAAAGCCGTGATGGTCAACCTCAGCGATGTCTTCGCCATGAACGGCACACCCCGTCAAGTCACCGTATCCCTCGCCCTGAGCAAGCGCTTCAGCGTCGAGGACGTCGAGCAGCTCTACAGCGGCATCCGACTGGCCTGCCAGAAGTGGGGCGTCGACATCGTCGGCGGCGACACCACCTCCAGCTACACGGGCCTCGCCATCAGCATCACCTGCATCGGCGAAGCCCGGCGCGACGACATCGTCTACCGCCACGGCGCCCGCGACACCGACCTCATTTGCGTCAGCGGCGACCTCGGTGCCGCCTACATGGGACTCCAGCTGCTCGAGCGCGAGAAGAGCGTCTACTACCAACAGTACAACGAGTTGCAGAAGGAAATAGCAGAGGCGAAAGCCAGTGGCGACACCCAGAAACTCTCAACGCTAAACTCTAAACTCTCAACTTTAGCAACGCCCGACTTCAGCGGCAAGGAGTACCTGCTGCAGCGCCAGCTCCAGACCGAGGCCCGTGGCGACATCGTCGAGCGCCTGCGTCAGGCTGGCATCCGCCCCACCGCCATGATGGACGTCAGCGACGGACTCTCCAGCGAGCTGCGCCACATCTGCCGCGCCTCCGGCACGGGCTGCCGCATCTACGAAGAGCGCCTGCCCATCGACTATCAGACCGCCGTCATGGCTGAAGAGATGGAGATGAACGTCACCACCTGTGCCCTCAATGGCGGCGAGGACTACGAACTGGTGTTCACCGTGCCCATCGGCGACCTCGAGAAAATAGAGCAGATTGACGACGTCCACCTCATCGGCCACATCACCGACCGCAAGTACGGCCACATCCTCGTCAGCCGCGACGGTCAGGAATTCGAGCTCAAGGCACAAGGATGGAACTTTGATGCTTGAAACCTGAAACATGAGCCCCCGAATCGCCATTATAGACAGTAACACGCTGGCAGCCGTCGGACTACGACAGCTGCTGCAGACCGTCATGCCCGCCATGACCGTCGACACCTTCACCACTTTTGCCGAGTTCCAGGCCGCCCATCCCGACCGCTACTTCCACTACTTCACCGCCATGAACATCGTGCTTGAGAACAGGGACTTCTTCACCCTTCACCGTCACAAAACCATCGTTCTCACGCCACTCACCACCCATGAGGCATCGCTTCAGGCCTTCCACACCCTCTGCACAAGCCAGTCCGAGGCCCCGCTCGTGCGTTCCCTACTGATGCTCCAGCAGCACGCCCACGGCGGCGGCCGGAACCTGCCCCCCATGGTGCAGCAGCCGCAGAATCCGCTCACGCGCCGCGAGGTCGAGGTCATGTCGCTCGTCGTGCAGGGCTGCATCAACAAGGAGATAGCCCACCGTCTGAACATCAGTCTGGCCACCGTTGTCACCCACCGCAAGAACATCATGGAGAAGCTCGCCCTCAAGTCCGTCTCCGCCCTCACCATCTACGCCGTCGTCAACGGATACGTCGACATCAACAAAATATAACGTCAGTCCCGTCAGTTACAGGGAGCCTTCACAGAAATGTCCCACGGCCTGGGACAAATGTCCCACAGCCTGGGAAAAACACGCGGAGGCTCCACAGAAATCTGTAGAGGCTCCCCAGAATCACAGGGAGGCCCCGCAGAAATCTGTAGAGCCTCCCTGTGAAATGATATCGCAACAGCTTTGAAAATTTACTTCACTACAACCTTCCGTCCGTCGCGGATATACACACCCTTGGCGGGATTGCCCTGCATGCGGCGGCCATGGAGGTCGTATATTGCTGCTGGGGTATCAGTATTCCTATTCTGGGAATCGGCAATCAGAACATTATCAACACCTTCGCTGTCCATCTCTATGATATTGGAGAAACGGCTCCAGCCCGCC